>WLOZ01000176.1 GCA_009699025.1 Actinomycetota bacterium | reverse complement strand
TCGTACACCCCCACAGGCAGCACCGCATTCACCGACACATCATTCGACGCCGTGGTGTACACGGTGTACGGCGACGCCGTGCCAGTCGACGGGTTCAGGGTGAACGTCACCTTGCAGCCCGGCGCCCAGTCGGTGATCGTCGCGCTCAGCGCCACGTTCGCCGTGGACCCGGAGGTCTCGTACGCAGGCTTGGTCGTGTTCTCGACCGTCACCTCAGGGTTGCCAACGGTGACCGAGCCGGACACGAACACGAACTCGTAGTCCTCAGCCGCACCGCCCGAGCAGGTCACATCGACCGGCGTACCCAGCGGCGTAGTGGAGTTGAAGCTCGACTCGCATGTGGGCGCCACCCAACCCGCAGGCTGCTGGGTGTCGTCGTTCTCGCCGTTCACCCAGCCCGTGTACGACGCGCTGTACGACGTGGGTATCGCGGCACCCACCTGCAGCATCACATCATCGGCCTCCACGGTCAGCGACTTCCTCGCCACCGTGATAGCACCATCGACATAGGTGATGTCGTAGTAGTCGGTGAGCACCTGGCTCGCCGCTCCCACCGCCGCCGACGGCACCACCGAGTACGGCGAGCCCGCCACACCGGCAGTGCCCATAGCACCCGACGTCGTCAACGTCACCGAGCCGATGCCGTCGCCGTTCACCAGCCCAGAGGAGGTGAAGTCCGAGGCGCCCGCGGGGGTGATCACATCACCGTACGTCTTCGACCACGACTCCGCTGTGACGGTCAGCGGCACCTTCGTGACCGTGTATACGCCGTCGGTGTACTCAATCGGCGTGTTATCAGGCGCACCGTTGTCCACATCGCCGGAGCAGTGCGTCACATACGTGCCCGGCTTGGTCGAGGACGTCACCAGGTTCGTGAACGGCGCCACCGTGTCGGTGTAGGCAGCGCAGGTGACGGTGACCCCGTTGAGGTCGCCCACCACGTCATAACCCGGTGACGGAGCGGAGACCGCCGAGCCGTACGCCGAGTTGGCACTCTTCGCGGTCACGGCCACGTTCAGCGACTTGACCGTGAGGGAACCATCGCTGTAGGTGATTCCGTCGTAGTTGGCTGCCACGCCGCCGCTGCACCTCACCGCATAGACGCCCACGGCAAGTGACGAGTAAGGCGCGGGCTTCAGAATCCCGTTGCTGTCATAGACCGCACACGTGGGCGCGGTGTTCGGGCTGGCGAACGTCTCGCTGTTCACAAACCCCGAGGCGCTGTAAGAGACGGCCAGGGTTGCGAGGTCCGGCGCGCCCTCGCTGAGGATGTACGTTGTCCCGCTCACGGTAAGCCCGGGCGCCTTGTTCACCGTGATCGAGCCGTTGGCGTACCTGATCGTGTACCACTGCGTCAACACCTGGCTGGCCGCTCCGACCGCGGCCGACGGCACCACCGAGTACGGCGAGAGGGCCACACGGGCCGACGCGCCCGTCCCCGAGGATGTCAGCGTCACCGATGCCACAGCGTCGCTGCCGATGAGGCCGGACACCGTGAAGTCCTGAGTGCCGTCGAGAGTGATGGCGTCACCGTAGGTCTTGGTGAATGACTTCGCCGTGATGGTCAGCGGCGCCTTGGTCACCGTGTAGACGCCGTCCTTGTACACCGCATCGGAGTTCAGGCCCGTCTTGGCGGGGCCGGTGCAGTGCGTCACGTAGGTGCCCGGCTTCGTGGCCGAGGTCACTGCCGTGACGTACGTGCTGTCGGTGTACGCCCCGCACGTGGCCGAGCTGACCCAGTCCCCCGGCGCGATAGTGGTGGTGTATCCAACCGTGGGCACTGCGGCGCCGTAGATGGACGTCTCGTTCTTCGCCTTGATCTCCGCGCCGTCGATGACCGGCGTGCCGATCTTTGCGACAGACTGGGGGCCGTTGGTCCCGATGCCGATGCTGCCTCCGGTAGCGCGCACCATCACAGGGTAGTTCTGACCACCGTTGAGACCAGTGATCACGATCGGGCTCGACAGCGACGACACGGTGACCCAGGTCGAGCCATTGTTGGTCGAGTACTGGTAGGTGGTGCGCTGGGACGACATGCAGCTGGGCGCGGTGATGTAGACCGACAGCTGCCCCTTTTCCGGGACGATAGTCGAGATTATCGGTGCGGTCTCTGCCAGCCCGCCGTCGGTGATCACCCAGCTGATAGGCGCAGTCGACATCTTGATCCGCGCCGGCTCGGCCGCACAGGAGTACCGGTGAAGGCCCCAATCGAATGGCACGGCCGACTTCAGCACCTTGCTGGACCAGCCCAGAAGCAGCTTGTCGTAGTTGGCAATGCTCATGTACATGTTGGTAGGGGCGTAAGCCTCCGTGGCAGCAGTGAGGGCTGTCGGTGACCAGTTTCCGAGGTCTTGGTCGAAGGCAGCTGCGTTCTTGAAGATGAAGGACATCTGCGTCACCGCGCTGACGTTCCAGCTGCCGATTGGCTGATTGAACTTGGGGGCATCCCAGAGGAGGCCGGTGAGGGTCGTGTTCTTCGCCGTGTTCCAGTTCTTGATCGAGTCAGAACCAGCGTTGTTGAAGACCAGGGCGCCCTTGAACAGCCCGTTCATGGCCGTGACATTGGTGGTGTCCCAGGTGCCGAGGTTCTGGTTGAACTTCTCTGCCGTGTTGAAGGTGCCGTAGAGCGAGGTATTCCTCGACGTGTTCCATGAGCCCACCGGCTGGTTGAAGGCCTTGGCGGCCCAGAAGGTCGCTTCCAGTGTGGTGACCAGGCCGGTGTTCCAGGTCAGTGGCGCATCGCTGAGGCCCGGCGCTGATCCGTTGTTGAACACCCACGCGTCGTTGAACATTGTGGCCATCGTGGTGACCTTGGAGGTGTCCCACGTCGTGAGGTTCTGGTTGAAGGCTTTGGCCAACCTGAACGTCTCACTCATGGTGGTGACCAACGACGTGTTCCACGATGCGAGGGGCTGATTGAACACTGTGGCGCCGAAGAACGTCTGGCTCAGCGTGGTCACCTTGGCGGTATTCCAAGAACCGATCGGCTGGTTGAATGCAGCCGCTGAAACGAAGGTGGACGCGAGAGTAGTGACGTTCGTCGTATTCCACGAGGCGATGTCAGGGTCGTTGAACTTCGTGGCACCGTTGAATGCGCTCGCGAGAGTGGTCACACCGCTCGGTAGGTAGTTGGGGACGTCGGTGAGATTGGTCCAACCGGAGAAGCCACCGCCAAGATCGGTCAGTGTCTCGGGGAAGCTTGTCACGGCAGTGAAGCCGCTGGCGCCCAGCTTAGTCCAGGTTCGAATGAAGCTGCCGAAGCGCGCGAGGGGTCCGCAGACTTCGATGGTTCGGATGCCAGCTGCTGCGTAGGTGTGAGAGGTCGGCGCGCCCGGGACCGCCGAGACGACCGAGTCGGGAGTTCCATCTCCCCAGTTCACCGTCACCGGCGCCGAACGGATGGGGAGGTCGACCAGCAGCCCAGTCGTCTTGGAGCTATCCCACGTGAGCGCCAGAGGCGTCGTGGCGCATGCGGCTGCCTGGGCTGCCGGCGGGGCCGCTACCCCGATCCCCACCATCACCATCGCTGCGCTGACGATGCCAGCAAGACTCCTGCGTACCGAACGCCTCATGATGCTCACTCCTCGCGGTGCCGCGACACCCGCGCGGCTTACAGGGATGTTAGACATCAGGTCTAGTGGGAAGGGTTGCCGTTGACGGTAAAACCCTCGGTGACGGTTGCCCGACGGTGTTCTCAGCGCGTCAGCACACCAGAGAGAACAGCCTCGATGCGCGATTCGTGGTTAGCCAGCGCAGGAAGAACGACCCGGGTCACTGTCGCTTCATCCACACGCTTGCGACTCCACTCGATCGAGCAGTCATCGAGCATGCGGGAGCCCATCCCTCCACTCACGCCTACCCCCTCGGGTACGCCGTCGTCGCGCACCACCAGCTCGAGCGCCTCCCTCGACTGCATCCGCAGCGTCGTCTGCACATGCCGGGCGCGCCCGTGCTTGATAGCGTTGAAGACGAGTTCGGGCAGCACGTCGTTGATGCATCGCAGCGACTGCACATCGCCTGCCAGCACGCTTTCGACCATCTCGTCGGGCACCAAGGTCACGTCCGCCAAGCCGCTCCACGTTGTCCGCAGTTTGTCCAGCACCTCAGGCAGACCATCCGGTCGGGTGAAGCGCAGGTCCAGGCTCGTGACACACGCCATCACCCGAGCCTGCACATCCGCGACCATCGCCTCATCGGCCGTGCCATCGCGCATCGCGGCGTCGAGTTGCAGAACGGCCGCCGACAGCGTGGCTTGGATTCGTCCGTGCACAGCGTGCGCGAGTGCGAGACGGTGCTGGCGGTGCTCCTCGCGCGCGCGGGCGAGCGCCCATCGCATGTCAGCGGTGGTCTCCTTCAGTTCCTCCTCCACCGCGCGCGCCTGGCTCAGGGCCGAGTCGACCAGCGCCAGCACCAGGCCGAACAGGAACGTGAACAGCGCGGTGAACACCGCCAAGGCAAGGGGGAAGGGCGTGCTCAGTGTCGACCATGCCGGATACAGCAGGTCCACTCTGCCGAAGGCGGCCCCCGGGACCACCAGAGCGACCGCGAACGCCAGAGACCTCACCGCCACCGTCGCGTGACGGGTGAGCCGCGTCCCCACGCGTCGGAGCAGCCACAGCAGGGGCAGGAGCACGAGCAGGGCCGAGAGACCCACGATCCCCGAGACGGCCACGCCGTACCGCGGGGCCGAGGCGATCAGCACCACTTCCATCATCGCGAAGATGAGGACCGGATGGATGCGCGCGGGGTCCAGGGCATCCGTGACCGTCGGCCACCAGCGCACACGGTAGTCAACGTCCGGCCCGACGGTCTCCACCCATGCCTGCCCCTGCGACTCCAGCTGGCGACTCAGCGGGCGCACCACATCGTCGAGGGTTAGACGCATGCGGCGCAGCACCTCGTCGCCACGCGCCGGCTCGTCACTTCCCAGCCCCTCCAGCACCGAGGCGCGCACTTGCTCAGCCGCCTCCTCGTCGAGCTGCTGCAACTGCACCGCAGCCTGCGACTGCAGTACTGCAAGACACTCGCGCTCGGCCAGCAGGTCGCGTCTGCGTGCGGCATACCGTCGCACGGACGCCGTCACCAGCCACAGGAACCCGATCGCGAGGGTCATGTGCGCCAGTGAGGTGGTGGTGCGAAGAGGCACCTCGACC
>WLOZ01000175.1 GCA_009699025.1 Actinomycetota bacterium | reverse complement strand
CTGATGGCGTCGTCGGTCGAAGGCCTGGTCGAAGAGATCGCAGAGGCGCGCCGACTTAACGCCCCACTATCGGCTGGCGCACCCCAGTGGAGTTCGCTTGACCGAGACACGGCAGAGAAGGTCGCGAGTGCGCTCTATGAGCGCTGGGGCGCTGTGGGGTCGCCCTTCTGGAAGCTTGGCGCCGTTGATGCCCCGACACAGGAGAGGTTCGGGCTCAACGGGCCGGTCTGTGGGCCGCTCGTCCCCTCCAACGTCCGCGTTGAGGCAACTCAGGTCACCATCGCTCGCTCCGACTTCATCCACGCCAAGTTCGAGGCGGAGGTGGGGGTCGGCGTCGGCGCCGACGGCGAACTCCGAGCCATGCCGTGCGTCGAGGTCGCCGACAGCAGGTTTGAGGGTTGGAAACTTCCTCCCTTCGGAGTTCTTGCTGACGGCGCGCTCCAGGGGATGATGCTTTTCGGGCCCGGGGTGGCTCCGCCCTCCACCCCCATCCATGTTGACGTCGTCCGCGACGGTGTACTTCTCGCCAGTGGCGACCAGGGGTGGCCAGAGTCTGCGGTGCGGCTCGATGTTCTTCCCCACGACGCCAACGCCACTCACGTGGCCACCGGCGCACTGACCGCCCTCTTCGATGTGATCGAGGGTGAGTGGACATTCGACTTCGGAACACTCGGGCGGCTCGTGGTCACGGTGCAATGACCGCGGAGCCCGCCGCACCTCAGTCGGAACCCGAGCGACCCACTCGCTCTGTCCGCGAGGGTGTGGCGATGTCGGTGCTCGTGCTGGCCGTCGGAAGCTTCTCAGTGATAGGCGCCTCGGCGAATGCGCCACTGCTGAGTTCGGCGCTAGGTCTCAGCGAGGTTGGCATTGGGGCGATCGCCTCGGTTGCCTATGTCGGAGCCATGTCCAGTGCGAGGGTCTCGGGTCGAATCACCGATCGTCGCGGTCCGGCTGTGGTGATTATCGCGGGGCTCGTCCTGATGGCACTCGGTGACGGCATTGCGCTCAGCGCTTTTCACGCCTCGGTGCTCTACCTCGGCATTGTCGTGGTGGGGCTGGGGTACGGAGCGATCAACCCCTCGACCACCGTGGTGTCGAATCCACGAAGTGCCAAGCGCCGCGGACTGGTGATGAGCGTCAAGCAGTCAGGTGTTCCACTGGGGGGTGTCGCGGCAGGTGCGGTCATTCCGTCAGTCGGCCTTGCTTTCGGGTGGAGGGCGGCATTTGGGCTTGCGCTCGTTCTGTGTCTCGCGCTGGCCCTCTTCGTCTGGCTGAGGGGTGGATATCGCGCTCGACCGCCCGCAACGAGGGTCGCTCCGAGGGCTCGTGGCGGCCGCAGGATGGCCCTCCCGTGGGGCTACACGTTCGGGCTTCTCATCGCCGGAGTGCAGGTGAGCATGTTCGCCTTCACTGCTGTGTACCTTGTCGATGCTCGCGGCCTATCGATCGCACGTGCCGGGCTCGGTGTGTCCCTCCTGCTCATCGGGGGAGTGGTGGGTCGGCTGTTCTGGGGTTGGCTGTCCGATGTGTTTTTCCATCAAAGGCTTCTGGTGCTGCAGGGAGCTGCGCTTCTTGGCGCGGTGTCGATCGCCTTGCTCGTGGTGGCCCCCGACACAGTTCTTCCCTTGGTCTTGGTTGCCATTGGCGTCTCGTCAGTGGGGTGGAACGGCGTCTACATCGCCGCCGTGGCTGAGGCAGTGGAGCCCCATCGGATGGGAGCTGCCACCGGAACCTCGCTGGCTCTCATCAACTTCGGGGCCATCGTGACTCCCCTCCTGATCGGTGTGCTGGTGAGCCTGACGGGCAGTTGGTCGGTGGGGCTACTCACACTCGCCGCACTGAGCGTTGCCGCGAGTATCGTGGCGCTTGTCTTCAGCGAGCCAGGCCCAACACCAGCTGTCGTCTAGGAAGTGTGGAGGAATGTGATGCCCGCCATTGCGCATGCGTCGGTCGGTCGGTCAGGACTGAAGGTCTCGCGCCTGTGCCTGGGAACGGCAACGTTGGGCGGGCAGTGCGATGAAGATCTCTCCTTCCGCATCCTTGACCATGCGCGCGAGCTCGGAATCAGCTTCATCGACACCGCCGACAAGTATCCGCTGGGCAGTGGATACGAGGAGGCCGGCGTCACCGAGGAAATCGTTGGTCGCTGGATCGCCAGTCGACGACCCGATGTGGTGGTGGCCACCAAGGTGCACGGCCCCACGGGGACGATGCCCTGGAACGGGGGCCTGGGGCGCCGTCACCTGCGCGAGGCGGTGGAGGCATCTCTCCGGCGTCTTCAGATCGAGGCCATCGACCTGTATCAGCTCCATCGGCCTGACCCGAGCACTCCCATCGAGGAAACGCTGGAGACCCTCACCGACCTTGTCCGTGAGGGCAAGATCCTCTACGCCGGATGTTCGAACTTTCTTGCCTACCAGTTGGCGCTAGCTCTTGGTTCGAGCGACCTGAACGGCTTCGTGAGGTTCACCTCGGTGCAGCCGCGCTACAACATGCTCTTCCGGCAGGTCGAACGGGAGCTTCTTCCGCTGTGTGAGGAGAAGGGCATCGGAGTCGTCACCTACAACCTGCTCGCAGGCGGAATGCTCACGGGGAAGCACGACCCCACGCGGCCGCCCGACCCGAGTTCGCGCTTCGCAACCACCGGCGCCGTCGACATCTACCGCGAGCGCTATTGGCATGACGAGGCTTTCGCGGCGGTGAGTCGCCTCACTCAGGTGGCCGAGAGGCTCTCACTCACTCTTCCCACCCTCGCCTGTGCCTGGGTGCTGCACCAACCCACCGTGTCGTCGGTCCTGCTGGGGGCGACGCGTCCCGAGCAACTCGACCTGCCGTTTGCCGCGCTTGAGGTGAGTCTCGACGATGCCACGCTGCAGGAGATCGATGGGATCACCCGGGTCTTCCGGCAGGGCGACGCCGTTCAGTGACGCACCAGCGGATGTCGTGTCAGCCTGCGGGCTAGTCGGGAAGCCGGCTGTGAACGATCGCGCCGCCCTGCACCACGTGCTTGCGCTGCGCTGCCTGCTTTAGCACTGCTGGATCGACGAGCGGGTCGGAGGCGAGGACAAGTAGGTCGGCCCGCTTGCCCACGTCGATGGTTCCGGCGTCGTCGAGCACGCCGAGTAGCGTCGCCACGTTAACCGTCAGTGTGCGCAGTGCTTCGCGGGTGCTCATTCCGATGAGTTCCACGTACGAGACCGCTTCTTCAGCGCAGCTGCCCTGGGGAAAGTGAGTGAGTCCGGCATCTCCACCCGCCACGATCGGAACCCCCGCCTCAAACGCTGATCGCACGCTGGCGGCATGCCGTTCGTGCGTGCGCTTGTGCTGGTCGACGATGACGGCCGGAATCCCCATGCTCGCGCCTCGCGTCGCGAACGCGTGGTACATCGACAGGGTGGGCGACAGGGTGGTTCCGTTGGCCACCATGAGTTCGAGGGACTCATCATCGATATAGATCCCATGCTCGATGGTCTGAGCACCCAGCCGTGCTGCGGCTCGAACCGACTCCGCCGACTCGGCGTGAGCCGCCACCGGAACCCCTTGAAAGCGGGCCTCGTTCATCACTGCCTCGAACTCAATCTCCGACAGCCCGTTACGTTCAGCGGGGCACAGTGGATTGAAGCCGGTTCCGCTCACTCCGACCTTGATCCAGGCAACACCGTCTTTGAGTTGCCGGCGGATCTCGGCGCGAGCCTCGTGGGGGCCGATGACCTGCACACCGAGTCCATACGGGTACGCCCGACCCTCAAAGACGTGAGAGGGCTGGAAGTCGGCGAGCCCGCCGGGGGCTGAGAGGATGCGCCCGGCGGGAAAGACTCGTGGCCCTCGGATGTCACCGCGGTTGATGGCATTGCGGGTCTCAACACCGATGTTGCCGCGGCTCCCTACGTCTCTGATCGTGGTGAATCCGCAGTCGAGCAGGGTTGACGCGTTGAAGACGGCATCGATCGCCGCTTCGGCGATCGACTTCCGCAATTCGATGTCGTAGGGGTCGGCGACATCTCGGTAGATGAGGTGACAGTGAGCGTCCATGAGGCCCGGGATGACGTAGCCACCATCGAGGTCGATCACGGTGTCGCCGGGAAGCCGAGCTTGCTCACCCCCCACCGCGGTGATGCGCTCACCCTCGATCACCATGTCTCCAGTAACGCCGGTGAAGTCGCTGCCGACGTAGAAGGTCGCATTGCTCAGTACCAAGCGAGTCATCATCACTCCTAGGGTCGCCACTCTGCCCGCAAACTCGTCCGTGGAGTCAGCGGTACTGCTGTGCCATTCCGTGGAACTCCTCGTAGGTGCCGAACTGGGTCACCCGCGAGCGCGAGGGAATTCCGATCAACTGGGCCGCGTGCACGCCCACGGCGCGGAGCGCATCGAGGTCAACGCCCGTCTCAACGCCAATCTCGCGGAAGAGGTGCACGACGTCCTCGGTCGACACATTGCC
This sequence comes from Actinomycetota bacterium, assembly GCA_009699025.1. The sequence continues at coordinate 753 of WLOZ01000175.1, read as the reverse complement.
CATGCCGAGAACCGACACCGGCATCGCGATGCCGCCCCCGTAGCCACCGATGCACGCCTCAAAAACAGTGGCGCCATTCTGGTAGGCAGCGAGGGTGTTGGCGATCGCCATTCCCGTGCATTCGTGCAGGTGAACGCCGAGGGTGATCTCGGGGAAGCGGGTGGTGATGGCATTGACGAGCGAACCAACATCGCGGGGGTTCGACATGCCGATGCTGTCGGCGATGCTGACCTCGTGGATTCCGAAACCGGCGAAGGTCTCGATGAGACCGAGCACTCGCGACTGCTCGATCGAGCCCTCGAAGGGGCAGAGGAAGCAGATGCCCATGCTGACGTCGATGTCGATGCCGGCACTGTGGGCCAGTTCGGCGATCTGACGGATCTGCTCAACGTTGTCGGCGATATTCATCCGAGAGTTCTTCATGCTGTACGCCTCGGAGGCCACGATGAGGGCTGAGACCTTGGTGCAACCGGCGTCGATTGCCCGCTGCGCGCCGCGCAGATTCGGCACGAGGGCGCGGTACACGACTCCCTCGCGCTGGGGCAGCCGGCGAACGACCTCATCGGCATCGGCGAGCATGGGGATCACCTTGGGATGCACGAAACCCGTGACCTCGATCTCCGGAACTCCGGCGTCGGCGATCATCTCGATCATGGCCAACTTCTCGTCGGTGGTAGGGACGTGCCACCCCTCCTCGTGCACCATCGTCTGGAGTCCGTCGCGCATGAGCACCTCGACGATCCGTGCCTTGGG
>WLOZ01000174.1 GCA_009699025.1 Actinomycetota bacterium | reverse complement strand
GGGGAAGCCTAGAATGCGGAGTCATCCATCGTTGAGAATCCCTAAGGAGAACGTCATGCCCGTGGTTATTGAGTTCACCCTGATTGCCAAGCCCGGGCACTTTAGCGAGGTGCTTAGCGCCTACGACGACTTCGTCACCAGTGTCGAGCACGACGTCACCGACATGCAGGTACTGCTCGTCGCGGCCGAGGCGGCCGAGGGATTCATTCGTGGCGTGGCCGTGTACGAGCACGCCGATGTTGCCGAGGGGCTCAACAGCCGCCCCTTCTTTGCGGCATTCGTCGACAAGGTCGAGCCGCTGCTGGCCGCGCCCCCCGAGCGCATCGAGCTGTCGTTGGCGCACCTCTACACTCTGGGCGGCAAGCCCTCGGTGCCCTCGACCGGAACCGAGGCTCTGATCGAGTTCACCCTGCACGCCAAGACGGGCCACTACGCAGACGTCCTGGGCCTCTACGCCGACTTCGCGTCGTCGTTTCAGGTGAAGGTGCCCGACGCCCGACTCGCCATGATTACCGGAGAGCCGGCAAGCGGTCTCATTCGCGGCATCGTGATGTATGAGCACGCCGATGTTGCCAAGTCGGTCAACAGCCTGCCCTTCTTCGCCGAGTTCATCGACTCGGTGGTGCCGCTGCTGAGCGTGGCGCCCACGCGCGTTGAGCACTCGCTGGTGCACCTGTTCGTGCGCGAGAGCTGAGCTCGCAGGGGCTCAGTCGTCGGGGTCGGAGTCGTCGGGGCGCCACGATGGGGTGCCTACTGACATGCCAGCTTCGTAGTCGTCGTACGAGCGGGGGTCTTCGCTCGGCTCAACGTGGGTCTCAACCCGCGCGCCCGGCAGCACTTCATCGATGGCCTCCTCCACGTCGTGAATCAGGTTGTGCGCCTGCTGCACGGTCCACGCGCCCGGAACCAGCACGTGCATCGACACAAATCGGTCGCTGCCCGACTCGCGCCCGGTAATGCCGTGGAAGTGCACCTCGTCGGAGGCGAACGGTTCGAGCGCCCCCTGCAGTGCCTGCTGCTCGGCCTCGGGTAGGGCGGCGTCGAGTAGCCCTCGTCCGGCCAGCCTAATGAGGCGGCCGCCCGTGATGAGAATGTTGACTGCCACGGCAATGGCGATCAGGGGGTCGAGGCGTAGCCAGCCGGTGAGGGCCACCAGAGTGACGCCCACCACCACTCCCACGGTGGTCCACACGTCGGTCATGAGGTGTTTGCCGTCGGCCTCGAGAATCAGCGATCGCTCGCGTCTGCCAATTCTGATGAGCAGCAGTCCGACCAGAAGGTTGATCACGGTGGCGAGCAGTGTCAGCGTGAGGCCAATGCCGACGCTGTCGAGCGGTTCGGGGGCGATGAGCCGACCGATGGCCTGCCAGATGATGAGCACCGCGGCCACAAGAATCATGACGCCCTCGGCCCCCGCCGATAGGTACTGCACCTTGCCGTGCCCAAAGTGGTGCGAGTTGTCGGCCGGCCGGGCCGCGAAGGTCAGTGCCGCGAGGGCGATCACGGCTGCCACCAGGTTGACCACCGACTCCATGGCGTCGGAGAGCAACCCCACCGAACCGGTGAGGAGGTAGGCGAGCGTCTTGAGCGAGATGGTGGCCACGGCGGCCCCGATTGACAGCCAGGCAAATTTGGCGAGCCCGCTCGAGTGGCTGTGTTGGGAACTCACCTCGCCATCCTTCCATGCGGGGGCAGCGTGGGCACTGTGCATGGGTGGCCGGGCACTGTGGGCATCATCAGGGCGAACGATTCGAGGAGCGCTCGTTCCTGGTGTGCTGTCTCGCGGTGGAACACGAACCCCAGAGCCCGAGGCCGCGCGCTCGAGCAGAGGCCTCGAGAGCCTCGAGAGCCGCCGCGTCACGATCGTTGCCAGCAAAGGGGGCGGCACGGCCGAAGCCCCCACCCACGAGGATGCTTGACAGTAGCCGCCCGTCGGGCAGCCACACGTCCCAGAGGTCGCGGCCATACCTATCGACCTCGTCGTGCTGGCGGGCGGCGGTGACGATACTTCCGGGGGGAATCAGCCGTGCGAGTTCGGCGGCGGCCTCGCGACCGAAGCACTGCACCCCGACTCCGGGCCGCTTGGTTTCGGGCGTGTCGACCCCGATGATGCGCACGCGCACGGCGTAGCGACCGGAGTCGCGAGCCCCCAAGGTGTCGCCATCGGTGATCCACAGCACGGTGGCGTGAAAGGCGCCCAACGGTGGTCGCGATTCGCCTTCGCGGATATGCGGGGGACTGGGAAGTGGTACCGGGCCGCAGGCGCCGAGGGCGGCCACGGCGGCGAGTGTCGCCACGAGGGCGCGCGGGTGTGGCATGCACTGATCGTGCGTCGGATGTCTGACAGACGGAGATCACAGCATGCCGTTCTGTGGAGGACGCTGTCGCCACCCCTCGCCGCGACAGCATGAGGTGTGTCTGGAAGTGACTCCTGTGACCGGTGGTGCTCAGGAGATCGATTGATCACCCGTTCGGGTGATAGGGGATTCGGACGTGGATGCCGATGACTCGTTTGTCGTCGTCGGCCGTTAGCCCTCATCACCTCACACCTTGGAGAACCCATGAGAAACCGCCTCATCGTCTGCGTCGTCGCTTCAGCCGCCCTCGCCATTCCGCTCATGGGCGCATCAGCCGCCAACGCCGCCCCCCAGAAGAAGATCGACTCCGGATTTGTCGTCGAGACGCCCTACCCGGGCAATGGCGGCGACTGGGGTTGGGGCAACTGCGGCCACAACTCGAGCGTGGGCCAGCCCCACACCGGCGACCAGGGCATCGGCCTCGGCAACGGTGGTGACCGCAAGGACGAGTGCCTCGCCCCGATCATCCCCTCCTGAACTCCTAGCCCTGACGCCCTGCGGCGCCGCCCCCACGGGGGTGGCGCCGTTCTGCGTTCAGGGCCTCCATCGTCATTGCGCAGTCTCGGCGGGTGGGGTGGTCGAGGCCTAGACTTGCGACCCTCGGGGCGGTAGCTCAGTTGGTTAGAGCTCCGGACTCATAATCCGGTCGTCGTGGGTTCGAGCCCCACCCGCCCCACAAGGCTTTCCTTCGTAGGATGGGCCAGGAGGAAGGCTAAGTCGGCCACTGACTATCCGGCTGCTACCGATAACGCTACCTATGGGTCAGACGGCATCGGTAAGGCGGAAGGGTTCGCAGTTGGCGCCAACCGTTGGGAGGGCCTCGCGTCGAGCGAGGATCGACGGGAACGCTAGCGGCCTGTTGGGGAAATGGCGCTGGACGGTTTTTAGTGGGGAGAGGTTCTTCGATGGCATCGGTGTGGGATCTGCTCAAGGACTTGCTGCCTGCGGCGGCAGCCAAGGAGGCCAGGCCACTGTCGTTCCTGCGCGATGCGCTGGACGACGCTCCGCCCGGACCGGTGGTGGCTATCGGGCTTCCCGATGATCTGGTCACCGCACTTTCCACTCCTTTGCGCCCGATCAGCACGGTGCGCTGGCCTAGCAGTTTGGTTCCGGTACCTGCCGGTCACGGACCGCTGGCATCGCGTGGGCGTCTTCCGCAGCGCAAGCGCTCGTGTAGCGCTGTCCTCGTCGCCGGTGCTTTCGAAACCTGCGATGACCCACGCGAGCTAGTGGCGGCCATTGTGCGCGTGGTGTGTCCTGATGGCATCGTCGCGGGGTTGACGTCGTCACTTGAAACTTCGTTCGTTCCGGCAGCACGTTCCCTGCCCGTGGTGGGTCTTCGCCTGATTCTCGAGTCGTCGGGCTTGGCGATGACTTCGGTTGTGCCTGGTCCTGATGTGAACGCAGCCGTCGCGGAGTTTCAGCGCGGTCGGCACGGATGGCCGGTTTCGGGCGAGATGTCAGCGGGCAATCGCGACATTCTCACGTGGGGCGAGAACACCGGACGCTCGGTGGCCCAGGTGCGCTATCGCATGCTTCAGTTCTGCGCCACCTACGCTTGGACCGCGACGCCTGCCCAAACTCCTACTCCGTGGCTTAATGGGGCGCGGAACGTGAATGAGCCGGCTCCCAACCACGGCCCGCGAACTCGCCGTTTTGCTCTCGCTGTGCCCGATGGTGAATCCACTCGCGAACTGATGATGGAGGCCCCCAGGTCGGGTTTCGTGGCCCGCGAATTGGCCACCAAGGGGTTGAAGGGTTACGAGCCCAACTCCATCTCGGCGTTGTTGGCGGCGTGTGACCTTGCTCCTCAAGGAGCGGTGTTTGACGTTGGTGCCAATGTTGGGGTGTTTGCGCTCGCGGCCGGTGCTTGCACTGATCGGCGAGTGGTGGCGTTCGAACCGATGCCCGGCCTCGCTGCCACGGCCCGAGCTGCGTGCTCAACGAATTCGCTGACCAGGGTGAATGTCGAGGAGATTGCACTCGCTGCCGAATCAGGTACCGCCACGTTCTACGCTTCGGCGCAGTCGGATGCGTCGAACTCGCTCAATCCGCGTCACCGTGCGTTCTCCCACAGTTTCGAGGTGGCACTCGAGACGCTTGATTCGTATGCAACGCGCACGTCCCTTATCCCGGCCGTGATCAAGATCGACACCGAAACCACCGAACCCGATGTGATCAGGGGTGCACTCGGCACGCTGGTCGCACATCGGCCGTGGATCATCTGTGAAGTCTTGGCGTCGGGTCGACCCGATGAGATCTACGAGTTGATAGCACCGCTGGGCTACTCGTACTACTGGATTTCAGGTCAGGTGCGGTGGGAGCTGGCACCGCGTCCGGTGCCGATGTCGAAGCCCGGAACCAAAAACTTCAACTGGTTGTTCACCCCCGAACCGCTGGGCGACGATTTCTGGACCAGGCTTGATGACTGGCGAGCGCGTGTGGCCGTGTGCGGAAGCCGCGAGTTGTAGGAGCATCGGGTGGCGGGGCCGATTGACGACCTTGTGCATCCGACCTGGGTGCCGGTGCTCGATCCCGTGCGACACACGATTCAGCACTCCGGTCGTCGTGGGTTCGAGCCCCACCCGCCCCACTCGCGTTGTCCCCCGCACGATGGCAGGACAACGCCTCACGCTCATGGTGCACACGTCCAGTCGCACGTATCCTCATCACGACCTACCCTCATGTTTGTATCCGTCGCCACGGCGCCGTCACTCTCGAGCAGCGCAGCAGACGAGGTCGTGGACGAAGTGAGGAGGACGGGTGTCGGCTGAGCAGTTCTTGCTGCTTGCCACGGGAGTGCACCTCGGATTCCAAGCCGTTGTCACGATCGTGGTCTACCCAGGCCTGCTGAGTCT
>WLOZ01000173.1 GCA_009699025.1 Actinomycetota bacterium | reverse complement strand
GAGTGACCCACCGCTGACTGAACAGGTGTCTTCACTCAACATCCACCTGTGACTTTCAGCGCCTGTAGGGTGACGCCATGGCGGCCGAGAGAACCATTACGTGGGCCGAAGAGAACATTGTCTGTGCCACCGTCAATGGGTGTAAGCCGGTAGAACGAGAGAGTGCCACTGCGGCGTTTCGAAACCCCGAGTTCCGGACCGTGTGGCTAGGCACCTTCGTCTCCAGCATTGGCACCTGGATGCAAAACGTGGTTCTCGGGGCGTACGTTCTCATGCTCACTGGGAACCCGTGGTTCGTCGCGCTGACCTTCTTCGCGTGCATGGGGCCGCAGCTGTTCTTGTCGCCTGTGGGTGGGCTATTGGCCGATATTATGGACCGCCGCAGATTGCTCGTCGTCTTACAGCTTGAGCAACTCATCTTCTCGGTCGCCCTTGCTTTCGTAGCGTCTCGTGAGAATCCGAACACGTGGGCGATCTTCGCGTGCGCGCTGATGGTGGGCATTGGTAATGCCCTGAGCGCACCGGCGGTCGCATCCCTGCTCCCCACGCTGGTAAAGCCTGAGGACTTGAAGGGTGCCGTCGCATTACAGGCCACGCAGTACAACCTCTCGCGGGTTATCGGAGCCATGAGCGGCGCAGTGTTGCTCTCAGTGTTTGACTTTGGATTCTTGTTCGTCATCAACGCTGCGACGTACGTGTTCGCCATTGTGAGCGTTGTTATCGCAAAGTACCCTGGGCACATCTCGGAGCCAAGTTCCAATTCGGGGTTACAGCAGCTGTCCTCAGGATTCAGAATTGCCGCGGCTGATCCATTAATCCGACGCGTGCTCACCACCATGGCGATGTTTTCATTCTTCTCGTTGACCTTCGTCGGACTATTGCCCGTGATCGCGACTGACAACTTCGGCATACCGGTTCCGAGCAGCACCTATGCGCTGCTTTACTCGGTCTACGGTCTCGGCGCCTTGGTAGCGTCAGTCTCGGTAGGCGGCTACCTCAGAGGCCGATCCTTGGCAAGGCTCATTCAGGGAGCATTTCTTGTTTTCGCAGCGCTCCTCGCCTGCTATGCGCTGACCCGAAGGATTGAACTCGCGTTTCCGGTCGGCTTCGTGCTCGGATTCGCGTACTTCTCGCTGATCACTTCAATGTCGATGACGTTGCAGGCTCATCTCGATGATTCAATCCGTGGACGCATCTCAGGACTATGGATGATGACGTTCAACGGCACCGTCCCACTGGGCTCACTCGTGGCCGGGGTGAGTCTGCTCTTTATCAACGTCACCGCGTTGTTGCTGTTTGGTGCTGTGGTTGCGGTGCTGCTCGCCTTCTATTGCAATCTCAGCAAGGTCGGTATCGAGTAGCAGCGATAGCGATGGCTAGTTACACCCTGACCCAATGCAGGTTGGTGACGCCGTTGAAGACGATGCCAGACACGACGAGAACTCGACCGAACGGAGCCGCCGCCCACGACGCTGGGCACCAGCGAAGGGATCAGGCACCTTCGTACCCTGCGCCGCAGCGGACGCATGCACCACATCGGCATCGGCGCCGAACACGCCGGCGCACCAGCACGCGTGCTCATCCACGACCGACACCATCACCATCCACCGCGACACCGGCGAAATTTCGGCGAACTCACCCTCGACCCCACCAAGGACTACCAACGCCGCGGACCAACCCCGCGGACCCAAACTAGGAACACCACGAAAAGGAGGAATGCCCACGGGCTACACGTTCACAACAAGAATGACTCGAGACATCCGATCAGGGTGTCTCGAGTCATCACAATGTGGAGCTGAGGGGACTCGAACCCCTGACCCCCTGCATGCCATGCAGGTGCGCTACCAGCTGCGCCACAGCCCCTCGTCGTGCGGGAATCAGAAGCATAGCGGAGGCGCGCCACCGAGTCAGAATCGGCTAGCTGTCGTCACCGAGTGCAGGCTCCGGGAGCGATCCGGCGTTGTACTCGATCAGTCGCCAGAGGCCCGCAACAGGCCGCTCAACCAGCACGCTCCAGGCACAGTTGGTGAGCACCCCAAGTGCCGCCCAGTACTCGCTCGGCAGGCCCAGTAGCTGCCCGATGGCAGCCCTCGCCGCACCGCCATGAGTGACCACCACCACGGTGGCGTCGTCGGCCACGTCGGCGAGATGAGTCGTCAAGGCGGCCACCACACGCGCCGCGACCTCATGTCGCAGTTCGCCGTCGCCTCCGGGGCGCACCAGATCGTCACCGTCTGTCCACGCGGCCCACGACGCCCCGAACTGCGCCTCGATCTCGTGCCGATGAAGCCCCTCCCACTGACCCGCGTACGTCTCGCGCAGCCCGGCATCGGTCACCACCGGCAGGCCGGTCACGGCAGCAATGGCAGCAGCGGTTTCACGGGTTCGGGTCAGGTCGCTCGACAGCAGCAGCGAGGGCAACAGCTGGGCCACCATGGGCGCGGCTCGACGCGCCTGCTCACGGCCGACGTCGTCGAGGGGGACGTCGATCTGGCCCTGAAACCTCGACGACGCGTTCCACTCGGTGCGCCCGTGGCGAACGATCACCAGGCGCCGAGTCACAGCTCGGCCGGCGCGCTCTGCTCGGCGTCGAGGAATGAGAGGTCGATGGCCGGACAGTCTTTCCAGAGCCGCTCGAGGCCGTAGAAGTCGCGTTCCTCGACATGCTGCACGTGCACCACGAGCTCGAGGTAGTCGAGCAGAATCCATCGACTGCCCCGCTCGCCCTCGCGACGAACCGGGTCGAGGTCGATCGCGTCGAGGGCCTCCTCAATGCCGTCGACCACCGCCTTCACCTGACGCTCATTGGAGGCCGAGCACACGAGGAAGACGTCGGTGATGGCCAGTCGATCGCTCACGTCGAGGGCCACGATGTCGGTGGCCAGCTTCGACGCCGCCGCCTGCGCCGCCATGCGGGTGAGCTCGAGGGCACGGTCGGTCGCGGTCACGTGGTCTCTCCATCCCGGACTCACACTGAGGCCGGACCCCAGCCTCTCACAGTGTGCTCACGGGCTTGGCGACGCCTCAGCGGTGAGGCTCGGCTCAGGGCTTGGGCTCGAGGCGGGCCGATAGTTGGCCCCGAGGATCACGCTGACGTTGGCCGTGGTGCGCACCGGCCCAGAAACCCTCACCGCCGAGGGTGGGAGGCCCAGCGCCTTCGCCACTCCAGCACCCCAGGCAGCCGAACCGGGGGTGGCGCCCGAGACCAGCACCACGGACTCCGTGTAGCCAAGTCGCGCGGCGCTGCCGCCCGAGACCACCACGAAGTTGGCGGCCTCGAGGGGGCCTCGCGCCGTGGAGGCCAGACCGACTCGAGTGGTTCCGTTGGTCACGAGGACACGCACGGGAACATCAGGCCCGGGGACGAGGCGGGCCTGGGGGAAGTCGGCCTGCATCCGGCGTTCGGCAATCACGAAGTTGAGGCGGTCGGCCTTGGCGGCACCGACGCTCACCGCCGACACAGGGAGGTCGTAGTGCGACAGGTGACCACGGTCGACATGCCAGCGGAGCCGAACCAGCAGTTCACTCATCTCGGCAACGGGGAGGGTGACGCGCGAGAGGGCTCCTAGCGAGCCGAGCAGCAACTCGACGCGCGAGGGATCTGACGGCAGCGCGAGCAGGATCTGTCGCACCACCTCGGCGTAGCGTGCCATCCGGGCCAACTCCGCCTCACCCGGCTGACGGGTGAGGGCGTAGTCAGCGGCACTGGGGCCGTCGAGCTTCTGGATGCCGGCGGGCAACCTCAGCAGGGTTGTTCCGTCGGCCGCCTTGAAGTCGATGGGCCCACGGATGTTGAGGTAGATGCCGCCGATCGAGTCGACGAGCCCGGCGAACGCCAACCGGTCAAGCGTCCAGGTCGCGTCGATCGCGACTCCGAGAAGCGGCGACAGCGCCCGCTGCGACAGGGTTGCGTCATTGCCCGCGGCCGTCGCCTCGAAGACCGTCTCAGGGCCTCCCGGAAGGTCGACCAGCAGTCGGGGTTGCACCCTCACCAGCGTGCCCTGTTCAGGTTTGAGCAGGCTGCCCAGCAGGACGTTGTCTACCGCCAGACCGTCGTCGTCGCGTACCTGCATGAGCAGTGTCTGCTGCGCCACACCGGTGGGGCTTGGCCTCGGGGTCGGCGCATTCGACGGACTGGCGCTTGTCTCCTCGGTCGGCGACGGCGACACCGAGGCTGAACCGGTGACGTTCGGATCAGGCTCGTTGCTCAGCGGCAGCAAGGCCCGACCGCCCGTGATGAGCCCGGCCACGACCACCATGGCGGCGAGCAGCGTCAGCACGGCCCGCCATGGGGAGCGGGCCTGCAGTCGGTGTCGGCCTTGGTCGCTCACCCGGGCTGCTCGGTGTAGAGGCCTCGCTTGGTGATGTAGCGCTCGACTCCCTCGGGGACCAGGTAGGTGATCGGCTCCCCCGCGGCAACCCGCCGGCGCACCTCGGTGCTCGAGATCGCTAGTGCGGGTACCTCAACGAGTGACACCGAGCCCTCGGCCAGCCCGGGGTCGACCAGATCATGTCCAGGGCGCGAGACCGCGATCAGATGCGCGAGCCGGAGCACCTCGTCGGGGTCGCGCCAGGTGAGAATCTGGGCCAGCGCGTCACTTCCGGTGATGAAGAACAGATCCACCCCGGGGCCGCGCTCAGCAACGAGGTCGCGCACGGTGTCGGCCGTGTAGGTGGGCCCCGAGCGATCAATGTCGACTCGACTCACGGTGAAGCGCGAGTCCGACGACGTCGCCACCACCGTCATCAGGTAGCGGTCCTCGGCCGGCGACACGTCAGACTTCTGCCACGGCGACCCGGTGGGCACGAACACCACCTCGTCAAGTGCGAATCGGTAGGCCACCTCTGACGCCGCCACGAGGTGTCCCTGGTGAATGGGGTCGAAGGTGCCCCCCATCACGCCCAAACGATGGGCACCCGACATCGGCAGCATGGCTCCAGCCTATGCCGAGCCCGCGGGTGAACTAGCGGTCGACGTTGAAGCGGGTGATGACGTACAGGAGCACCAGCAGGATCACGAAGGCACCAATGCCATACATCCACGGCGCGCCGGGGATGTCGTTGACGACCTCACCCTCGCTCACAATGGCGACTGCAGGCAGACCGTTCATGAGGCTTCCCTTCGACGACGGACCGGGCCCTATGAGCCTAGCGGCATCTCCCACGCCAGATCGCTGACCACCGGCGCTCCGGAGGGTCACCGGCCAGCACTCACCGATGCCATCGCGCTCCTGTTGCG
>WLOZ01000172.1 GCA_009699025.1 Actinomycetota bacterium | reverse complement strand
GGCTATGCCTGCGACGACACGGCGACGCTCTCGCCGCTTCCCATCACCTTGGCCCACCGACTAGCCGAGCGACTGACGGCCGTTCGTAAGGATGGAACTCTCGGATACCTCAGGCCTGACGGCAAGACCCAGGTGACCATCGAGTACGAGGGTGACCGTGCTGTGCGCCTCGACACCGTGGTGGTGTCGAGTCAGCACTCCGCCGACGTATCGCTCGACAACCAGCTCATCCCAGATGTGCGCAAGCACGTGGTCGAGCACGTGCTCGCCGGGCTCGACCTCGACACCAGTGACTACCGACTGCTCGTGAACCCGACGGGTCGGTTCGAGGTCGGCGGGCCGATGGGCGACGCCGGGCTCACCGGCCGAAAGATCATCGTCGACACCTATGGCGGCATGGCCAGGCATGGCGGTGGTGCCTTCAGCGGCAAGGACCCCTCGAAGGTCGACCGCTCCGCTGCCTATGCCATGCGTTGGGTGGCCAAGAACGTGGTGGCCGCGGGCCTCGCGCGACGGTGCGAAGTGCAGGTGGCCTATGCCATCGGCAAGGCGCAACCGGTGGGGGTGTTCGTCGAGACCTTCGGAACCGGAGTCGCTCCCGACTCCGACATCCAGACAGCCGTGCTTGAGGTGTTCGACCTACGGCCCGCCGCCATCATTCGCGACCTCGACCTGCTGCGACCGATTTACCGCCCCACGGCCGCCTACGGCCACTTTGGGCGCGAGTTGCCCGACTTCACCTGGGAGCGCATCGATCGCGCCGAGGCGCTGAAGGCGGCAGTGTCAGCCTGATCAGCGTGGGTCGGAATCACCTGCTGGCCTCGGCAACGTCAGACGCATCCGATAGAAACGACGCGTGACAGCCGCCGAGCATGCCCAGGCTGAGCTGGCGCTCATTGACGAGGTTGGCCGAACTGTGCGCACCAAGTCTGGGGTAGAGGCGGCGCCGACAAGCCCGGTCGCGCGCGTCATCGTCGACAGTCCCCTGCCGCACCTTGATCGGCCATTCGACTACCTGGTGACGAAGGCGCAGCACGACCACGTCAGCGCGGGCGTGCGCGTTCGGGTTCGCTTCGCGGGCAAGGAGGTCGGCGGGCTGGTTCTTGAACGAGTCGCGTCGAGCGAGCATGCCGGGCGGCTCACCCCCCTCAGTCGTGTCGTGAGTGACCTGCCCGTGCTCACCGACCACACGGAGTGGCTCGTACGAGCTGTGGCAGACCGCTATGCGGGAACGTTCATGGATGTTGCACGCGCCGCTGTGCCTCCTCGGCACGCACGCGTTGAGGCCGAGTTCGTGGGGCGGTTCGTGGGGCGGGTGGTGTCGGAGGAGGAAAGGAGCCCACTTGGTCCGGTGGTGGCAGTGGCGGGTTGGGCCCGCTACACGGGCGGTGAGGCGCTTCTCGCGCGACTCAGTGTGCCGGGGGTTGAGTCACCTCGGCCACGGGCCGTCTGGACCGCGCTTCCTTCCGATGACGTACCGGTTCGAGTCGCCGAACTCGTCGTTGCGACCTGTGCAGCGGGGCTTGGCAGCGTGGTGGTGGTGCCCGACGCGCGCGATGTCGAGCGGTTCTCGAAGGCGCTCGTCGAGGTGCTGGGAGACGTTCGGGTCGTCAGGCTCACGGCCGATCTCGGTCCGGCCGCCCGCTATCGAGCCTTCATGAGGGTTCTAGTGGGAGGGGCGTTGGTGGTGGTCGGCACCAGAGCCGCCGCGTTCGCGCCCGTACGCGACCTCGGGCTTGCAGTGATCTGGGACGACGGCGACGACCTGCACTCCGATCTGCATGCCCCGTACTGGCATGCCCGTGAGGTGCTGGCGTTGCGGGCCTCCGAGTCGGGAGCCGCACTGGTGCTGGGCGCTCACTCCCGCAGCGTCGAGGCCGCGCAAGCGTTGCAGGCGGGCTGGGCCCGTGAGGTGGCCGCCCCCCGGGCGATGGTGCGGCTCGCGGCGCCGAGGGTGACAGGCACTGACGAGTCGGATCTCGCCCGTGACCCTGCAGCGCAGTCTGCCCGGTTGCCCCATCGCGCGTTCACCACCGCCAGGAAGGCCTTGGAGTCGGGGCCGGTGCTGGTACAGGTGCCTCGTCGAGGCTACGTGCCTGCGCTCGCCTGCCAGCGATGCCGTGCGCTTGCCCGCTGCGCCGAGTGCACGGGGCCACTTCAGGCCACCAGTGGCCATGCGGTGCCCAGCTGCCGATGGTGCGGGCGCCTCGGCGCAGATCACGCCTGTGCCGAGTGTGGAGGCCGCACCCTGAGGGCGGTCACCGTCGGAGCGGGACGCACCGCCGAAGAGCTGGGCCGGGCCTTTCCGCTCGTCCCCGTGATCACCTCGGGTCGCGATGGGGTGGTTGAGGTGGTGTCCGAGCGCCCTGCCCTGGTGGTGTGCACCCCGGGCGCCGAGCCCGTGGCGCTGGGTGGCTATGCCGCGGCTCTGCTACTCGATGCCAGGGCGCTGCTCGACAGAGTTGACCTGCGCTCCGACGAGGAGGCGCTGCGTCGCTGGGTCAATGCGGCGTCGCTGGTCCGCCCTTCAGCCGAGGGAGGTCGAGTGGTGATCATGGCCGATGCTGCAATCCCGGCGGTTCAGGCGCTCGTGCGCTGGGACCCAGCTGGCTTCGCCGAGCGCGAGTGGCAGGAGCGCGTCACTCTTCGGCTGCCTCCGCCGTGGCGGGTGGTGGAGGTTTCCGGAGCTCCGCATGACGTCCAGTCGTTCCTGGACAATCTCGAACTGCCTCCCAGCGGCAAGGTGCTGGGCCCGGTCCCCATCGACATTCGGGGGGAGGTTCGCTCGCGCGCCCTGATCAGCGCCACGCATGACGAGGGCGCCGTGCTTGCCGCAGCGTGCAAGGTCACCTCCAGTGTGCGCAGCGCGTCCAAGACAGGGGGTCCCGTGACAGTTCGATTCGATCCAGTGGCCATCGGCTGAGGTCGCCGATGTAGGCTCATTTCATGTCGATCAAGCCGGTGCGGCTCTTCGGAGACCCCGTCCTCACCACTCCCGCCGCCACGGTGGTCGATTTCGACAAGCAGTTGCGCCTGCTGGTTAAGGACCTCATCGACACCATGTTCGACGCGCCCGGCAGTGGTCTTGCGGCCCCGCAGATTGGCGTGTCTCTGAGGGTGTTCTCGTACTGGGTCGACGACGAGGTCGGCTACCTCGTGAACCCGTCACTCGAGCTCTCCGAGGACATCCATGAGGGGGAGGAGGGGTGCCTGTCGATCCCCGGACTGTCATGGGAGACACGCCGGGCAATGAGTGTGGTGGCCACCGGAATGAACATGCACGGCGAGCCTGTCGTGGTCGAGGGCTCTGAGCTTCTGTCACGCGTTGTGCAGCACGAGACCGATCACCTCGACGGCATCCTCTTCGTCGATCGACTCGATGTTGAGACTCGCAAACTGGCGATGAAGGAGATCCGTGAGGCCGAGTGGTTTGGCTTCCAGTCACCTGAGGTGCGGATGTCTCCGCACCGAGTCTCTAGCCTGTGGCTTTAGCGGTAAGTGAGGCTCCTCTTCGCGGGCACGCCCGCCGTGGCTGTTCCCACGCTGAACGCCCTCATGTCCTCGCGGCATGAGGTGGTGGCGGTGTTGACCCGACCTGATGCGCCGGCCGGGCGCGGCAAGCACATGGCCTGCAGCGAGGTGGCTGCCCGGGCGACGGAACTCGGCCTTCCCCTGCTGCAGCCTAGGCGGCCCGGGGATGCGGACTTCCTTGCTGCGCTGACGGAACTGGCAGTTGATGCGGCGCCCATCGTTGCGTACGGGGGGTTGATTCCCCCGGCGACGCTCGCTCTGGTGCGCAACGGCTGGATCAACCTCCACTTCTCCCTGCTGCCAGCCTGGCGTGGGGCAGCGCCCGTGCAGCGGGCGATCATGGCGGGGGATGACGTCACTGGAGCGACCACGTTCGTGCTCGACGAGGGCCTCGACACCGGAGAGACGCTGGGGGTTGTCACCGAGGCGATGAGACCCACCGATACGAGTGGCGCCCTGCTGGCTCGGCTCGCGACGAGTGGGGCCGAGCTGATGGTGCGCACCCTCGACGCGATCGAGGCCGGCGTAGTAGTTCCTGCGCCCCAGCCGCTCGACGGAGTCTCCTTTGCGCCCAAGTTGTCGCCTGCTGACGTGCGTGTCGACTGGCGGTCGCCCGCGCTCGCCATCGACCGGCTCGTCCGTGCGGCGACCCCGCAACCGGGCGCGTGGACGACAGTGCACGAGGAGCGCATCGGTCTGGGCCCGATCACGCTGGTGAGGGATGACACCACACTTGAGCCGGGCGAGATGGCCGTTGACAAGGCGGGGGTGCGAGTAGGCACTGGCAGCCATGCGGTGAGGCTCGGCGAGGTGCGGCCCGCTTCAAAGCGTTCGATGCCGGCAGTCGACTGGGCGCGAGGCGCTCGGCTCATGCCTGACGAGAGGCTCACATGAGCAGCCACGTTCCGGTTGTCCTGCGCGTCGACAGACCCCGTCGTGCTGCGTACGACCTCCTGCATGCGGTGGGGGCCGACGACGCCTACGCGAATCTCACCCTTCCCACTATTTTGGCCACGTACGGGCTCTCGGGTCGCGACGCCGCGTTCACCACGGAACTGGCCTTCACCACGCTGCGCTGGCGAGGATTCATCGACCCGGTGCTCGAGCGTTGTGTTGACCGTCCTCTCGACCGACTCGACCCTCAGGTCCATGATCTGCTTCGCCTCGGTGTGGCTCAGATCCTCTTCATGCGTGTTCCGATCCACGCCGCGGTGTCCGAATCAGTCCAGCTCACCCGCGAAGTGCGTGGTGAGGGCGCTTCTAAGCTCGTCAACGCCGTTCTCCGGAAGGTCGGTGCGCGCTCGCTCGACGAGTGGGGGGTTGTCATCGTCGACGGAGTAGTCGACGAGTCGGCGCGTCTGGCCCGCCGCTGGTCACACCCACTCTGGGTCGTCAATGCGCTCAGGGAGGCGTTGCAGGACTCAGGGGCGAATGCAGACGAGATAGTTGAACTGCTTGCCATCGACAACGAGTCGCCTGGAGTGACTCTTGTGGCCCGGCCCGGACTGTGTGAGGTTGATGAGCTGCTCGAGGTCGAGGGGGCGCAGCCGGGTCGCTGGTCGCCCTACGCTGTGCGGCTGGATCACGGGAGCCCGTCAGACATCCCTGCCGTGCGTCGCAGCCGGGCCGGGGTGCAAGACGAGGGCAGCCAACTGATTGCCATCGCGCTAGCGTCGGCACCGCTCGAGGGGCGTGACGAACACTGGCTTGACCTGT
>WLOZ01000171.1 GCA_009699025.1 Actinomycetota bacterium | reverse complement strand
GCGACGGCGCGGTGGCAGGGGTCGCCGATGGCCCTCCCACGCTGCCGCACACCCATGGAGTCTGTGGCGTCTGTATGACAGAATCGGTAACGCGATCACGGGGCAACTGAGGGCCGCGCGCCGGGAGACTCGAGGAACGCCGAATGACGACACAGCCGTCGCCGATCATTGATGTTCACGCACACCACCTGCCGGACGCCATCATCCAAGCGCTACGACTGCGCTCAGAGGCGCCGCGCCTGCTCGATGGGCAGTCGCTCGTCGACTGTGGCAGCGGCTTGATCTATCCCCTCTTGCCTGGTCTGGTTGACCTAGACGGCCAACTGGCTCGCATGGACGTTCAGGGAATTACCACCAGACTTCTCAGCGTCCCGCCCCCCGGCGTCGCGGGACTATCGCGTGCCGACAGCATTGTGGTAGCTCGCGATGCAAACGACGAGCTTGCCGCGCTATCAGAGAACACCGGCGGCAGGCTTCGAGGTCTCGCGGTGCTCCCCCTTCACCATCCCGACGCGGCAGCCGATGAGCTAGTGCGAGCAGCGGGCCTCGGTCTCGCTGGGGCTCAACTACTTTCCAACGCCGAGGGCCGACCTCTCGACGGACCCGAGTACCACGTTCTCTTCGCCGCCGCCGCCGCACACGACGTCACGCTCGTCATCCACCCCACGCTGCCAATCGACCGAGCAGCCGTCGATGCAGCGGGACTCATGACCACCTTGGGATTTCTGTTCGATACGACTGCGTGTGTTGCTCGCCTCGTCATCAGCGGCGTCTACGACCGTCATCCAGATCTGAAGTTGCTCCTGCCGCACGTCGGATCCATGATCCCGCTTCTTGTGGGCCGCTTCGACTACGAGTTCGAGCTCATGGGCATTCGCCTGCCCTTCCCGGGGCGACCATCAGAGCACCTTCGTCGCCTCTACGTCGACTGTGTCTGCGAGTCGCCCGCCGCACTCCGACTGGCCGTTGAGACCTTCGGCGCTGATCGCATCATGTTCGGTAGCGATGAACCCTTCTGGACGGCAGAACGAGCAGTGCAGACTCTCGACGAGGCGCGACTGAGCGCCACCGATGTGGAACTAATCCGCAGCGGTACAGCACAGGTTCTGTTTGGACTCAACGGCACACATCGTGACAACGGCTAAGGGAACCGGCGTGGAACTCGACCTGACGGTCAACGGTGAGAGTCATCAGCTCATCGTCAAACCCGGTGACACTCTCTTGTCGGTCCTGCGACACACACTTGGACTAACAGGTACGAAAGAGTCCTGTGGACGAGGCGAATGCGGAGCGTGCACCGTACTAATCGGCGATAAGCCGGTCATGTCGTGCATGCTCCTCGCGGTGGAAGTCGATTCTCAGGTCACGACAATCGAGGGCCTCACCGATAGATCACTGGACCTACGCGAAAGCTTCGCGCAGGCATACGGCTTTCAGTGCGGCTTCTGTACCTCGGGCCAGATCGTCCGTGCCGAGGCACTGTTCATGCGTGCAACTCCAGGGTCGCTTCATCGTCACGACGTCGCAGAGGCCCTGAGCGGAAACATCTGCCGATGTACGGGCTACACCCAGATTGTCACGGCCGTCGAGCTCTGCGCGCGTCGGCGAGGGCTGTGGGCGAACGAGGACACCCCGTGACGCAGATCGGGGCGCGGTGGTGGCCCCTGGATTGGCGAGACAAGACCTCCGGGGTCTCGCGCTTCACACTTGACCAACTCGCTGGCGAGATGGAGTCACCACCTCTGTGGGCGGCCATTCATCGTTCACCACACGCACTGGCCGACGTGCTATCGGTTGACGTGAGCCGGGCGGCAGCTGCCCCCGGCGTGCACGCAGTCATCACCGCCGCGGACTTCGGGGAGCACATGTACTTCGCCGGACTCCCATTCAGCGATCGTCGGCCTTTGGCGAAGGATCGAGTGCGCTTCATCGGGGAGGAAATCGCCGTCGTCGCAGCCGAGACACCTCGAGCGGCTCGGCAGGCGGCCCGTCTCATCGATGTCCGCTATCGCTTACGGGCTGCCCCCACCACGGTCGATCAAGCGCTGGCATCAGGCGCAGAGAGCCTTCACGAGCGACATACCGGTACGCTCAACGTCTCTGTTCGAAGTCGCGGCACTCATGGTGATTTCGATGCCGTCCTCACCTCATCGCATCACGAAGCGAGCGGCACCTTCCGTTATCCCCGGGTAGCCCAACTGCCAATGGAACCATCTGCGTGCATCGCCTCGTGGAACGCGGAGACCGAATGCCTGCAACTCTGGACCACGACACAGGTGCCACGAATGGTCTCGGAAGTCGTAGCAGAATTCCTCGATCTGAATCCCGATCAGGTGATCTGCCGCGAGACCGCGGTCGGGGGCGCGTTTGGATCGCGTTCACGAACCTGCGAGTACGAGGTGCTGGCTTCAATGCTGAGCCTGCGTTGCGGTCGGCCCGTGGTGTTGGCGTACACACGCGAAGACGACATCGCCACGCTGCGAAGCCGACACAGATTCACGACATCAATGACGGGGTACGCGTCGAAGGATGGACACATCCTCGGATTTGACACCAACATCACCATGGACAACGGCGCGTACAACATGACCGGACCCTTCGTGATGGCAGTGGCTCTTCATGCACTGGGGGGCCTCTACCGACCGGTCGGAGGTCGTTGGGACTCGTCTCTCGTGGACACCGCGACCGTTCCCGGCGGCCAGATGCGCGGGCTGGGCTACCCGCAGGTTGCGATGGCGTCCGAGGTCCTCGTCGATCAACTTGCAGAACTGCACGGTGTAGATCCGATCGAGTTTCGCCTCCGCAACGCCAACCACGGTGGACAAACAACTCTGGGCGGTGGACTGATTGGCTCCTCGGGTCTTACCGCATGTCTGGAGGTAGTAAAGGAGTCGATCGGTTGGACCGCGAAGCGCAGCGATCGTCGACCCAATCGCGGTCTTGGTGTTGCGGCCGGAATCCACGGCAGTGGTGACAACGGTGGACGGCCCGATGCCAACCGATCCGCTGCGGCAATCGATATCTTCGCCGATGGTCGCGTCCACTTGCGTTTCGGCTCAATCGACTTTGGCACCCATCAGGTAACCGCCCTCGCACAAATCGTTGTGGAAGAGTTGGGACTGCGCCCCGAAGACGTACACGTCTCTTTGGCGGATACAGCCTCGTCCCCCTTCGAATTGGGGCAATGGGCGTCACGAGGCACGTACTTCGCTGGCCATGCCGTGCGACTTACGGCTTCTGAAATGGCAGATCGGATACGCACTCTCGCTGAAGCCAAACTTGGTGCAGTGGTCTCGCTGTCAGATGGTTGGGCCCGCTCTGCGAACGGCGACCTGACCATCGCTGAAGTGATCACTGCATCTGACGCGTTTGGCGACGGCAAGCTCACCCACGAGAGCACCTATGTCGATCACATCATTTCGTTCGACCCCGAGAGCCCTGTCCTCGACGATGTCACGGGTACGTTTTCGTTCGCCGCCCACGCGGTCGAGGTCGAAGTCGACCCTGCGACCGGCACGATCACGGTGGTGGACTACGTGGCCGCACACGACATTGGCCGGGCCATTAACCCCAGCGCTTGTGAAGGCCAGATCATTGGTGGCGCAGTCATGGGGTTGGGAGCAGTTCTTGGCGAAGAGATCATCCTCGTCGGCGGCAAGGTCGTGAATCCCACGTACCTGAACTACGCCATGCCACGAGCGCTAGATCTCCCGCAGGTGCGTCCGATTCTCATCGAGGGCGACATCGACAACGGCCCGTACGGTGCCAAGAGCGTCGGTGAACTTCCCACGTGCCTCGCTGCGCCAGCCGTCTTGAACGCCATCTATGACGCAATCGGAATTCGCTTCGACTCACTGCCGCTTACTCCCGACAAGGTTCTTGCCGCTCTGCGCACTCGCGACGGCAAACCGCCGCGCAAGCTGAATATCTGGCGGCGACCGAGTCGCTGGCAGGTGGCTCTAGTTCGTCGCGCGTATCCCATGGGGCTTCAGTCGATGCTCGAGCGCTGCGGCCGCAAGGTTGCCAACCGCGTCGAACCCGTGGACATTGCCGATGTTCTCGCGCCCACCTCCGCAGACGAAGTCCTCAACGCGCTAGGACATGACGCGGCGGTGCTCGGCGGGGGCACGGACTTACACCTGCAGCGGCGGCAGGGCATTAGTCGACACACGAAGCTGGTCTCCCTTCGACTCGCGCGTGATCTGGCGGGGGTCGCAGAGGAGTCAACGGGCGATCTCAGGATCGGATCCGCCACGACTCTTCAGGAGTTGATCGATGATCCGGTTGTGCCGCAACTTCTCCGCGATGCTGCGGTGACCATCGCTTCCGCGCAGGTGCGCGAGGTGGCGACTGTCGGCGGAAACCTGCTCCAGGCGAAGCGTTGCTGGTTCTTCCGCAATGGATTCGACTGCTACAAGCGCGCAGGCGCGACAGCGCCCTGCTTCGCTGTCACCGGTGATCATCGCTTCCATCACGCGGTAATGGAGGCTCATCGCTGTCAGGCCACCACACCCTCCGATCTCGGCACCGTACTGGTGGCGCTAGACGCGACGATCGAGATTCTCAGCACGCACGGCCGACGGGTAATTCCGGCGGGAAGCCTTTACAGCGGTCCCGGTGAGTCTGTCGTCGGGCCGGACGAGGTTCTGTGCGCGGTCCGCATCCCAGCCACCGCTCGCCTTCGCGTGGCCCAGTTCCGCAAACTCGCGCTGTGGTCAGGGGACTTCGCTACTGCGTCCGTGACTGTCACCCGACTGCCGGCGCCCTCGCCTCACCATCGTGTGGTCCTTGGCGCCCTCGCTCCGATCCCTTGGCGTGCGATCGAGACGGAGGCAGCACTCGATCGAAACGACTCCACTGAGCAGGTTCTCCAAGTCTTCGACCACGAGCTGTCGCGCCACGGACACCCGCTGTCCGGCAATGGATGGAAGCTCGATGCGGCTGTTGGGCTTCTCGGACAAGCGCTCGCGGACCTGCCAGCGGATTAGTAATTCCCCACACTCGGCTGGTCATGCAACGTCCATTGGCTGCAGCGACTCGGCCGCCGTACCGTCTGCAGACGCAGCGCGCACAATGTAGCAACTGAATCTCACCACGGACATGTGACTCCGGATTCCTGCTCAGCGTCAGCAACACCCCCAGGGCACGAGGTCCGATGTCAGCGGGTGTACGTCTCGTCGCGAGTTGCACCTGATGGTTCGGTGTAGGTGAAGGTGAGCGTCGAACCGCTGAGCGAATAGTCGACGTGACCAACACCTCCGTCGAGTGAATAGGTGAG
>WLOZ01000170.1 GCA_009699025.1 Actinomycetota bacterium | reverse complement strand
CCAGGTAGGCAGCGACGATCGCCAGTGCCCCGTGCGCCAGGTTGACCAGGCGCATGACGCCGAACATCAGCGACAGTCCGGCGGCGAGCAGCGCATAGAGCCCGCCCAACAGCAGGCCCTGCACGACAGCATTGCCCCACTCCATCAGTAGCTCCCTAGATCCCGAAGTACGCCGAGGCGATCTGGTCGCGGCTCAGCACTGATGGTGGACCCTCGAGGACGGTGCGCCCTTCGAGGAGGCACTGCACCCGATCGGCCACCTTCATCGCCTGGTTCACGTCCTGCTCGACCACCAGAACGGTGGTGCCCTGGGCGGTGATGCTGGGCAGGGCGGCGTAGATCTGCTCGACTACCACGGGCGCAAGTCCGAGCGACACTTCGTCGAGCAACAGGAGTCGTGGGTTGCTCATCAGCGCCCGCCCGATGGCCGCCGTCTGCTGCTCTCCACCTGACGCATTGGTACCCAGCCGTGAGCGCCGGTCTGCGAGCAGCGGAAAAGCGTCGTACACCGATTTCAAGTTCCACGGGCCCGGCCTTTTGGTGTGCGCCCCCACGCGCAGGTTCTCCTCCAGTGTGAGACTGGGAAAAATGCGGCGTCCCTCGGGAGTGAGCGCAATTCCGAGTGCCACCCGTCGATGTGCCGCCAGGGCCGACAGGCTGGTCCCGTCGAAGCGAACGTCGCCAACACCCGGCTGGTTGAGGCCGGCGATGGTTTTGAGCAGAGTGCTCTTGCCAGCACCGTTGGCCCCGATCACCGCGAGCGTCTCCCCCTCGGCCACCTGCAGTGAGAGGCCGTACAGGGCTTGGAAGTCGCCGTAGAAGACATCGATGGCATCAACTTCGAGCAGGGCCATTAGTCGTTCACACCGTCCTGATCGATGTTGAAGGTGCTGCCGAGGTACACCTCGACCACCTCAGGACTTCGCATCACCTCGTGAGGGTCGCCGATCGCGAGGATGCGGCCCTCGGCCAGGCACATGAGCCGATCGACCACCGACACGAGCGCGTGCACGATGTGCTCGATCCACACCACCGTTACTCCGTTCGCCCGAAGGTTTCGGATGGTCTCAACCAAGGGGGGGAGTTCCTTGTCGGTGAGCCCGCCAGCGATTTCGTCGAGCAGGATGAGCTGGGGGTTGGTAGCTAGGGCGCGCGCGAGTTCGAGCCGTTTGCGGTCGAGGAGGCGCAGTTGCCGGGCAGGAGTTGAGGCGAGGTGGAGCAAGCCCGCAACCTCCAACGAGTGGTAGGCGCGGTCGTATCCCGCCTGGCCCCGGGTGCGGCCGGCGAAGCTTGAACCGACGTACACATTCTCAAAGACGGTCATGTCGATGAAGGGGCGAGGAATCTGGAATGACCGGGCGATGCCGGCCTTGGCCCGCTCAGCAGCCTTGAGGCGGGAGATGTCGCGACCATCGAAGAGGATGCTCCCGGAGTCGGCCTCGACCACCCCGCCGATGAGGTTGAGTAGCGTGCTTTTTCCGGCACCGTTGGGACCAACGATGCCGAGGGCCTCACCGGCACGCACCTCGAAAGAGATGTCGTCGGCGGTGATGACCCGGCCAAACTTTTTGGACAGGCCGCTCACGCTCATGAGCGCGGTCTGTGTCATGCGGACTCCGATTTCTCACTGGCGAGCCCGGCCGCCCCCTCGAGGGGACGGCCGGGCATCCGTCGTTGCTGTGCGGGTCGATCAACCGGCAGGAAGCGCCTCAGCCTTTCCGCCGAGCGGGATGTCGAGACCCCTCGTCTTCGCCACAGCGTTCGAGACGAGAACGAGCTCGTACTTGTACGCGCTCCCGGCGGGAGCAAGGCGCCACTGACCACCGGCGAGCGGCGTGACGGCCACGTTGGGGCCGCCCTCAGGGCCAGGCTGGGTGGGGTTCCACTGCACCTTGCCGACGATCGTGTCGGTGCCGAGCGTGCTCAGCGTCTTCACGAGGGCCGCCTTGTCGGTGGAGCCCGACGTGGTGAGGGCGTTGGCCGCCACCTCGAAGAGTGCCTCGACGTAGCCGATGGGCTGGGTCCACTGCTTGCCGGTCTTCAGCTCGTAGAGGTCGCAGAACTCCTGGGGCGTGATGCCCGTGAGCGAACTCTTCGTGGGCCACGACGGGTGCCACCAGACCTCGGTCGAGAGGTTATTGCCGAGGTCGCCCAGAGCGTCAACGCTGCTCGGGAAGAGCAGTGCCTTGCCGATGGTGGCGGCCTTGGGGTTGTACCCCTGCTGCTTGGCCTGCTTCCAGAAGG
This sequence comes from Actinomycetota bacterium, assembly GCA_009699025.1. The sequence continues at coordinate 3,038 of WLOZ01000170.1, read as the reverse complement.
TGGTGAAGTCCGGAGGGATCGGCACACCGGTCAGGATCTCGTCGTTGCTCTTCTTGTAGGAGTTGATCTGGGCGGTGAAGTCCTGGGTGCCGTTGGGGTACAGCGGCGGGAACGTCAGGTCGTAGCCTGCCGCCTTGTAACCATCGGGGAGGTTGGCGCTCCACGCCTGGCCATCGGGGTCGTTCGGGAACAGTCCACCGATCTTCTTGTTGGTGGGGATCTGGTTCCAGATGTCGACGAACGTGCCCGCGATGTCACCAAGGCCCCAGAAGAAGTGGTAGGTCCACTGGAACTTCGCATTGATGTCGCCCTTGCTGCGGCCGAGAACGTACGGCTGCCAGGGGGCGTTGTCGGTGATGCAGGGGGTTGCGTTGGCCTCGCAGGCGTCGGCGACCGGGTTGACGATGTCGGGAGTGCCAGCGGCCATCACGATGTCGACGCCGTCGTTGTTGATGAGGTCGGCCGCGGCCTTGCCCGCCTTGGCCGAGTCGCTCTCGGCGTCCTTGACGATGATCTCGACGCCGTAGGGCTTGCCGCCGATCTGAATCGGGTTTGCCGCGAAGTACTCCTTCATGTAATCGATCACGAACGAGTCGCTCTCGCCGAAGGGTGCCAGCGGGCCGGTCTGGGGCGACACGAATCCGATCTTGACGGTGCCGGCAAGCGCCGTCTCGGAAGCCGAGGCCGAGGCTGAGGCTGACTCAGACGTCGGCGCTGGCGCCGAACTCGAGGTGGTGCTGATGCTGCCGCCACCGCACGCGGTGGCGGTGAGGGCCACGGCAGCCAGTACTGCTGCCAGCGGGGTCTTCCGCCCGATCTTCATACGCTCTCCTTGAGGTAGGTCGCACATCCTCGGTCGGACGACCGTGATGCGGCTCACGTCACACTATTGCTACCCATCAAGCGGGACAAGAGTCCCGCGAAATGGGATGAAACTGTTATCTAGTCGGTTCTGACGGTGCTAGTGAGATCTCGCGGGGCGCGAAGCCTGCCCAGGCATCGCGTAGGAGCACCTCGATCGCTCCCCGGTCGGCCGGGCGTGGATTCACCATGGGCGTGGCGAACACGGCGTCGGCAGCCTCGTGGATGTCGGTCTCGGCCAGTCCCACCGCGCTCAGCGACGTGGGGGCGCCAATCGCCTGCTCGAGTTGCCAGATACCGGTGGCGGCGTCGGGGGCGTTGATACCAGCGGCTGCCAGTGCCCGCTGCACCCGTGACATGGCGTCGGAGGCGTGGGCGCTGTTGTAGGCCATCGCGTAGGGAAGCACCACCGAGTGCACACCCGCGTGGGGCAGGTCGTAGTTGCCTCCGACCACGTGGCAGATCTTGTGATGAATGCCCATGCCGGCCACTCCGAGAGTCCAGCCGGCGAGCCAGGCGCCGTACAGGGCCTTGGAGCGGGCCTCAATATCGGTGGGGTTGGCCACCACCTCGGGAAGCGCGGCGGCAAGCGCGCGAACACCCTCCTCGGCCACCAGCGTGGTGATGGGCGACGCGCCTGGTGCGTAGAGCCCTTCGACGAGGTGTGCCATGGCGTTCATGCCACTCGCAGCGGAGAGGTCGACGGGCAGCGACAGCGTGAGCTCGGGGTCGTACACCACCACGCGCGGTTGAACGCGAGGGTCGCGGCCGGTGGTCTTGACCCCGTTCTCGGTGAGGCCCCAGATGGTGGTCATCTCCGAGCCCGCATAGGTGGTGGGCACCGCGAGGATGGGAAGCCCGCTCGCAAGGGCTATCGCCTTGGCCGCGCCAGTCGACGACCCGCCTCCCACACACACCACAAGGTCGGCGCCGGCCGTGGCTGCGGCGTCGGCCGCCGACCGGGCCACCTCGACCGGCACATGCATCACGACGTCGGAGAAGCGGCCTGCTAGGCGCGCCCCCAGCGCGTCGGCAAGCAGGTCGGCGTAGGCGGCTTCGGGGCCACCGGCCACCAGAAGCACCCGCGAGGCGCCGAGCCGGTCAACCTCTGCGGGAACAGTGTCGAGGCTGCCCGCCCCGAACACCACCCGCATGGGTGCGCTGTCGTGCACGAAGCCGCCCACGACCGCTGCGAAGTCGATGCTCATGGCCGGCCACTCTCTCCCATGGCGCTCATCTCGCGAAGAAGTGAGAGCTCAACCGACGAGGGTGCCTCGGTCACGCTGAGGTCGGCCGCGATCTTGAGTGGCCAGCCGGTTGCCGCGATTGCCTCGTCGACCGTACGACCTGGGTGGAGCGACACCAGGGTGAGCTCGTCTGTGTCGACATCGGGGCGCAGCACCCCGATGTCGGTGATCACCAGTGATGGTCCCGAACCGGTCGCCCCCAGCTCGCGCCGCGAACTGAAGCCGCGGTGGTGCCCGACACTGGTGACGAAGTCGAGGTGATCGACAAAGGCGCGCGGGTTCTGTCGCAGCACAATCACAGTGTGCTGCGCCCCCAGTGCGATCTCAGGAGCACCGCCAGCGCCTGGAAGGCGAGTGGTGGGGTGGTCGTAGTCGCCCACCACGGTGGTGTTGAGGTTGCCGAACCGGTCGAGTTGCGCCGCACCCAGGAAACCGATGTTGATGCGACCGGCCTGCAGCCAGTAGGCGAAGATCTCGGGGCCGCTGACCACCGACACCGCGGTGTCGGCAAGTTCGCCGTCGCCGATCGAGGCCGGTGGGCGGCTGGGCTTGGTTCCGATGGTGCCCGACTCGTAGATGAGCACGACCTCGGGGGCGTGGGTACGGCGGGCGAGATTCGCTGCGGTGCTCGGAATTCCGATGCCCACGAACACCACGTCGTGGTTGTTGAGCGCGCGGGATGCCACCACGGTCATCATCTCGTCGGCCGTGGGGGCCGCGGGGGGCTCGGTCAACTCGGTCAACTCGGTCAACCCGGTCAACCCGGTCAACCCGGTCAACCCGGCGCTGTCGGTGGTCATGAGGCCTCCACCAGTGCGGAGTCGACCATGCGCAGGTGCTCGGAGAAATCGGTGGTCTCGAGGATGTGGGTGCGGATCCAGTCGGCGAACACGTCTCGGTCGCGACTCACGGCATCCCACTCGCGGTAGT
>WLOZ01000017.1 GCA_009699025.1 Actinomycetota bacterium | reverse complement strand
GGTGCCCTCGACTCTGGTGCGGTTGAGGGCCGGGTCGACCTCGAGTCGGGGTCGTGGGGGTCGGGCAAAGACTGGCGGGTGTGGGAGGGCAACGCCGTGGCCGACTTGGTCGCTGAGAACGACTCGCTGCAGGGCCGACTCCTCGACATGGTCGACAAAGCGCACGACGGCGGAGATGGCCGGCGCGACCCCGCTCTCGACCAGCTCGTGCGTAGCGCGCTTCTAGCGCTGTCCAGTGACTGGGCTTTCATGGTCACCAAGGACACCGCGGCGCATTACGCCCGTCAGCGACACCTCGGGCACCACGCCGACTTCCACCGGCTCGCCGACCTCATTGCGTCGGGGCGCGGCCCCCAGGCCGAGCGCGTGGCCCATGCTCAGCGCACGGTCGACGGACCCTTCGCCCACCTCGACGCCCGGCTGCTGTGATGCCGCCCACGCAATTGCCCCTGCGCATCCTGCACGTGTCGTGGGAGTTCCCGCCGGTCATGTACGGGGGGCTCGGCGCGCATGTGGTGGCGATCGCGACCGAGCAGGCCCGCGCGGGTCACGACGTGACAGTGCTCACCCAGCATGGGCCGGACACTGCTGACATCGAGACGATCAACGGTGTCCGGGTAGTGCGGGCTCGCGAGGAGGGCGAGCCCCAACCGCGCACCGTCGACAACCTCATGCCGTGGGTGGCATCCATGCAGCGTGCGATGAATCGACAGGGTCGGCACCTGCTCGGCCAGTGGCGGCCTGATGTGGTGCACGCGCACGACTGGGTGGTGGCCGCGGCCGCGACCACGTTGAGCCGCGCGTCGGGCGCGCCCCTGGTGGCCACGGTGCACGCGACCGAGGCTGGTCGCCACGACGGCTGGATCGTCGGGCCCCTCTCCCAGGCGGTGCATCGGCGTGAGGTTCGACTGGCCTCGGCGGCCAGCGCGGTCATCGTGTGTAGCCGCGCCATGGAAGGCGAGGTCGTCGCTGCCCTCGGGCCATTCAACGCGCCCGTCCTCATGATTCCGAACGGGATCGATCTCGACGCGTGGCAGGCCAGCGAGGCCGAGAGTGCCGCCGCCCGCGCGCGACTCGGCGTGACGCCCTCGGCACCGATGATCGTCTACACCGGACGGCTGGCACACGAGAAGGGTGTGGGCACGCTCGTTGGCGCGATGCCTGCCGTGCTCGATGGTCTGAGCGACGCCCGCCTCATCATCGCCGGCCGTGGCCCACTGGAGTCAGCCCTGCGAGCCCAGGTGACGGCCCTCGAACTCGACGCGGCTGTCACCTGTGCGGGATTCCTGCCCGAGCACGAGCTGCGGGCTCTGGTGGCAGCGGCGAACTGCGTCGTGGTGCCCAGCCTCTACGAGCCGTTCGGGCTGGTGGCACTCGAGGCGGGAGCTCTCGGCACCCCGGTGGTGGCATCCGCCGTGGGTGGGCTCGCCGAGATCATCACCGACGACGTCACCGGCCTGCTGGTCGCTCCGGGCGATTCGGTGCCACTGGCCGCGGCCATCCTTCGCGTGCTGCGCGATCCCTCGCTGGCGACGGGATTCGCCGATGCGGCACGCAGTGGCGTTGCCGCCGATTACAGCTGGCCGCTGATCGCGCAGCGCACGGTTGACGCCTACCAGAACTGCGGGCCGCCACCTGACGCACGGAGCGCCATCGAGCGCATTCCGGACATGAACGTGCTCACCGGCGAGACCGCCTAGGCGCACACCCTGACTCGCTCATCCATACGAAAGCGTCACACCCGCCCCCCGGGTGTGACGCTTTCGTATGGATGAGGGGGCTTGAGGGGCCGCGGGCGGGGACGTGCGCTCCGCCCTCCACGTCAGAGACGTGCGCAGCGCTTGGCGCGTCAAGTGATACGCTTTACCGTATCAATTTGAGGTGGTGACAATGTCGGCGTCCGGACTCCTGCGCTCCACTCGGACCAGTAACGGCCTCTCACAGCGCGCACTGTCTGCCGCAGCTCGGGTGCGACAGCCGGGGGTGGCTGCAGTCGAGTCCGGCGCTGAGGACGCGACGGTCAGCCGGCTTGAGCACCTGCTCAACGAGCTGGGCAGCCAGCTGACTGTTCTGCCCACGAGGCTGAGGCCCGTGTGGGCTGCGGGCGAAGACGTGCGCTGCGCCCTTGCGGTCGGAGACGTACGCAGCGCCTGGCGCGAGGTCATCCAGCTCAACGACGACCTAGCTGCCGCTGACCGGGCGACTCGGGTGGCGCTCGCCATCGCCCCGCCGGGGCGCACGGCTGATCCCCGCTTCGACGCCCTGATCGCGGCCGTAACTGACTTTGCCCTCACCGCTGCTCGACTCCCACGTCCGCGCTGGCTCGATGATGCAGCGTGGAGCCTCGACGATCCCTGGGACGTCGAAGTCGTCCCCTCTCTGCAGCAGGCCGCGCGCAATTTCACTCCCGCGGCAATAAGTCGCCACGGCATCTTCCTCGACCCAGCCGTTCTTTCGAGCCTGTGATGCCGCCCACCATGACGCCCCGGGAGGTTCGCGCCCTCCTCGAGGAGTTGGCGACGCGCATCGACGACGCAGCAATCGTCGCCGGCATTCGGGTTGTCGGCGGAGCCGCCCTGTCAATCCTCGACCACGATCGCCGCTCCCCCAGCGCGACAGCACGGGTCCAGCATTGGCTCGACGGGCGCGCTACCACCTGAGGTCGCGAGAGCCCATTCCCTCACCGCGAGCATGTTCGCCGCTGTCACGTCGCATCTGGTCCCAGGGCCCAGAACCGGCTCACACCGGTGGCCTCGGAAACACCGAGAGGGAAGCCGCTGGGATCGCCGCGCAGGCCATCGTCGGGATCACGCAGTCGTCGTGGCGGGCTGGAGTCGCTCAGTCTTCGAGCGGACTCCCCGAATCGACCGCACATGCCCACCCTGACTCGCTCATCCAAAGGAAAGCGTCACTCCGGCCCCCGGGTGTGATGCATTCGTTCGGATTAGCGGGCTTGTGGGGCCACGGTTGAGCCGCTCCGGTCAGCGGTCGGTGCTGAGCTTCTTCTGTAATGCAGGGCCAGCGGTGGGTCCCAACAGTTTTCCGACGCCCCAGAGTGCCAGCCCGATCGCGGCGAGGATCAGCACCGTCGGCGATGCATGAATGCGCTCAGACTCAAAGCGTCGTTCCTGCGGGGTCAATTCGGTTGTGGACATCATCGATCTCCCTTGGCCTGCCTAGTCTCGTGTCACCCGGAGCGTGAGGCGCCCTACGTGATGATCAATGCGGCACTGGGCAACGGCTGACTACCGGGCAAGCACAGTAGTCAGGCAGCGCACCGTGTTCAGCGCACCCCACAGCCCTGAAACTGGTCAGACTCGGCCGCGTTGGTGAGCAGCTAGTACTCAGACACCGAGCAAGCGGACGCGGGAATCGCTGCGCGGCCCCGACTGCCGCCCCCTACCTCGCGGTGAACTTCCACCAGGTGCCGCCGTTGGCGAGGGTTGACGCGCTCGCAGCGTTCACAGCACGTACCTGCCACGAGTAGACGGCCTTCGAGGTGAGGGTGCGCGACGTCGACCGGCTGGTGCCCACCGACACCCAGCCTGAGTCGCACACCAAGTTGATATCGCGGTCGAGGCACACCTCATAGCGTGCGGCCCCCGATGAGGCACCCCAGCTCAGCGACACCGGCGATCGCACACCGGTCTTGTTGTTCGACGGGCTGCTCTTGGCGAACGCCCCCGGCGGCGGGGCGGCCGCCACGACGATCGACAGCGGAGCGCTCGCCTTCGACGATGCGCCGTCGGTCACCTCGGCCGTAAAAGAGTAGGTGCCAGCCGTGGTGGGCGTGCCGGTCAGCGCACCGCCTGCGGATAGGGAGACACCGGGCGGCGTTTCGCCGGAGGTGACCGCCCACGAGTACGGCGTCGTGCCGCCCGCGGCCGTGAGGTTGGCCGAGTAGGCCGCGCCCAACGTGCCGCCCGCGAGCGACGACGTGGTGACCGTGAGCACAGTAGGCGTGGTGAGACGGTAGGTGACCACCAACGCCGGGCGGTCGGCTGCCGTCGTCACCTGCCGCGATGACAGGTCGATGCCGTCGGTTTGCGAGCTACCCGCCACGATGAGGCCGTTGTTGGCGGTGGTGCTGGCCACCCATCCCTGCACCAGCGCGACGCCGGTCGAATTGAGGTCGATGGCTACCGGACCCACGCTGGCCGCTGACAGCGTTCCCACGGCCGTGCTGCCCCGGTCGGCAGCACCAGCTGCGCCAGCCGTCGCCCACGCCACACCCGTCGAAGAGTTCGTCCACGTGGCTGTTGCCTCATCCCACGACTGCAGCACTGGGTACGCCGAATAGCTGTTGGTAGACGGGTCAACCGCCTTGAAGCGCAGCGAGGCACTGACGATCGTGGCATTCGACGGGATCGACGACGTGTCGAAGCGGATCAGTGTGGCAAGGTCACTGCCTGAGCCAGGCGGATCGTCGCCGTCAACCAGCAGCGTGGTGGTCGTTCCGAACGCAGTGGTGGGCGCCGCCTGGCTGAGCGTGGTGTCGCGCGTGCCCGCGTAGGCAGCGGGCGACACGCCGTCTTGCAGAGTGGCCGAGGTGGTGTCGTTGGCGAGGGAGAAGTGGTCCTGAGTGGTGCCGCCGAGCGAGATGAAGTCACCGGTGAGGCTCGTGTCGTCGATCGTCAGCTTGAGAGCGCCCCAGTTTGCGTTGTAGCGCACAAGGCTGCCGGTCACCGGTGAGCTCGCAAAGCCGTAGCGACCCGCACCGCCGAGGCCGTCGACAATGTACGTGAGACCACCGTTCTCGACCCGCTCGTAGGTGTGGTCGTGGCCATTGAGCACGAGGTCCGCACCCCACGACGCGAACGGCCAGCGCATCGCAGTGCTGGACCCGTGCGCGGAGCCCGAGGAGAACGGCGGGTGGTGGAACACCACGGCCTTCCACGCCGCGTCGCTGGCCGCAAGGGCTGCCTGCAGCCACGCCTTCTGCGCCGTCATCTCGGTGGAGGAGGCCATCGCCGCCTGACTGTCGATGAAGAACAGGTGAAGGGGCCCGTTGCGTACGTCGTAGTAGAGCTCGGACCCGGTGGGGCTCTGGCTGGTCACCCCGGCGCCGGGGAGGTTGAAGTAGGCCTTGTAATTGGCGATGGCGCCGTCGGTCCAGTCGTGGTTGCCGGTGGAGGGAAAGAAGCGGTTAACGGTCGCCGTGCCGCCGGAGGGACAGTTGGTGCCCGCTGCCGCGCCCTTGATGAACGCGCAGTAGTACTTGCCGGTGACCCGGTCGTACCGGGCGGTGCCGGTATCGGTTCCCTGCGAGTAGAAGTTGTCGCCGGTGGTGACCACCAGATCCGGTGACCAACCGGCCACCATCGTGGCCACCTGGCCCTCGGAGGTGGTGTCAACCCCGTAGTCGCCCACGACTGCGACGGTGAGGGGCGCGACAGCAGGCACGATCGGCGCGACAGCCATCGGCTGGGCGGCTCCGCTCGCGACTCCAGCGGCTCCGCCCGCCAGCAGCAGGACGAGCGTGAGAGCTCCCGCGAGACGGGCGGATCGGTGACTGGCAGCAACTGGAGGCATGGCTCAATGGTAGGTCAGACAGTGCCTCGGCGCCAGTAAATTCCCACTCTCCGTGTTTCTAATGTTACAAAGCGTCACCCATTGCCGATCATCGGCCGCCGCCGCGCGAGTCGCTTACGACCCCCGCGCCGCCTGAGTCGCAGCGGCCTGGGTCTTGCGCGCAATGTCGGCCAGCGCGACGCGCGTGGCCTCCTTGACCGCCGCCACCTCGCGACGGTCCTTGAGCACCCGACCCGGAATGCCACCCACCACCGACATCTCCGGAATCTCACCCCGCACCACCGTGTGTGCCGCCAGCACCGAACCGCGCCCCACGGTGGAGCCGCGCAGCACCGTGACCTTGACGCCCACCCACACATCGGCCCCGATGCGCACCGGCGACTTGACGATGCCCTGGTCCTTGATCGGAATAGTCACGTCGTCGTACACGTGGTCGAAGTCGCACACGTACACCCAGTCGGCCACGATCGTGCCCTCGCCGAACTCCACGTCGAGGTAGCAGTTAATGGTGTTGTCACGCCCGAACACGCACTTGTCGCCCACGCGCATCGTGCCCTCGTAGACGCGCAGCCTGTTCTCGTCGCCGAGGTGCACCCACCGGCCAAGAATGAGGCGCCCGTACCCCTTGCGAGCATGGATCTCAACCCTCTTGCCGATGAACACGAAGCCCTCGGTCACGATGTGCCGGTTGCGCAGTCGGAACCAGAGGAAGCGCCAGTAGCGCACCAGGTACCACCACGACCACGCCCGATTGCGCACCACCCAGCGCAGCGAGTCGAGGGTGACGAACCGGGCCTGTCGTGGGTCGCGCGCCATCGACGCCCCTACGCCTGGGCCGCCGCGCCGGGCTTGAAGCCCGTGACGCCCACGTTGTAAAAGAACTCGTCAGGCACGAACCTCGACATCACATTCTGGTCGAGCCAGCTCAGCGACTTCCATCCGCGGAACGCGAACATGGCCCAGTTCCAGCCCAGCGCGCCGGGTCGCACCGCCGCCTCGAAGGTGCGCACCGGCCAGCCGAACCACGATGCCGTGAGTTCTTCGGTTTCGGTGCGTACGTCGATGGCTCCGGCGCGCATGCACAGCGCGGCGAGCCGGTCGGGGTCGAAGGTGTGCAGGTCGACCAGCGACTCAAGCGCGGCCGCGCGCGACGACTCGGCAAGCTCAGCGGCCGGTCGGGCCCAGTTCTCGCGCAACCCCGGCCACTGGGTCACGTTCGAGGCCGCCCACCAGGTGAGCCGCGACAGGCGGCGGGCGATGGCGTCGCCGTGCCGCGTGGGCTCGCCGCAGAACACGAATCGGCCGCCGGGGCGCAGCACCCGCAGCACCTCGCGCATGGCCAACTCGACGTCGGGGATGTGGTGCAGCACCGCGTGGCCCACCACGAGGTCGAAGGAGTCGTTGTCGTAGGGGATCGACTCGGCGTCGGCCACCCGGCCCTCGACCGCGAAGCCGAGGCCCTCGGCGTTGCGCTGGGCCACCTTCACCATGCCGGGTGAGATGTCGGTGACGTGCCCCTGGTCGAGCACTCCGGCCTGCTTGAGGTTGAGCAGGAAGAACCCGGTGCCGCAGCCGAGCTCAAGCGCTGTGGGGTACGGCCACGACTGGCCGCCCGCGAGGTTTTCGAAGCGGTCGCGGGCGTAGTCGATGCAGCGCTGGTCGTAGGAGATCGACCACTTCTCGTCGTAGCTGCCTGACTCCCAGTCGTGGTAGAGCACGTTCGCCAGCTTGGGGTCGGTACGGGCCGCCTCGATCTGCTCCGCCGTGACCGTCGAGGCCTCGGTCACCTGTGTCACCGGCCCGTGAACTGGGCCTTGCCGGGCCCGCTCTCGATGAACGAGACCATTCCGACGGTGCGGTCGTCGGTGGCGAACAGACCGGCGAAGTTGAGCCGCTCGAGCTCGAGCCCCGTATCGAGGTCTGACCCGAGCCCGGCGTCGATCGCCAGCTTCGCCGCCCGCAGTGCCAGCTGAGGACCGGCCGCGAGCTGCTGCGCGAGCGCTAGCGCCTCGGTGTAGACGTCGTCGGGAGCCACCACGCGGTCGGCGAGCCCAATGCGCAGTGCCTCCTCGGCCCCCACAAAGCGGCCGGTGAAGATGAGCTCCTTGGCGCGCGAGGGACCGATCAGGCGGGGTAGTCGCTGCGTGCCACCCGCTCCGGGAATGATGCCCAGCAAAATCTCGGGCTGGCCCATCTTGGCGTTATCGCCGATGACCCTCAGGTCGCAGCAGAGGGCCAGCTCACAGCCACCTCCGAGCGCATACCCGGTTACGGCTGCGACCACCGGCTTCGGAATCTGCGCGACCGCGGTGAACGCCGACTGCAGGGGTCCTGAGGCAACGAGCATGTCCTGGTACGACATCTCGGCCATCTCCTTGATGTCGGCGCCGGCCGCGAACACCTTGGGCCCCCCATACACGACGACAGCGCGCACGTCGACACGCGCAGCGGCCTCGAGGGCAGCCTCGCGAATCTCCTCCTGCACCTGCCTCGACAGGGCGTTCATCGGGGGTCGCTCGAGGCGGATTGTGCCCACCCCAGCCTCGACATCGAGCCGAACGAACTCCGCCACGGTGGCCTCCTCCTAGGTTGGTGAGCCGAGACTATCGCCACACACTTGGGGTCGCCTCGCCGCTGGGGCGGCTAGGGTCACGGTGTGAACGCCCACCGTCCCGCATCCAGAGGATCATCCGATGTTCGCTGATGGCTCACCCGGCTGGCCCCACGTGCGGCCCGGAGCGGTCGACCCCATCGGCGTGGTGCCCGAGGGCGACGGTGTCAACGTGGCGGTGTGGGCCAAGGGCGCCGAGCAGGTCGACCTCTGCCTATTCGACGACGACGATAACGAGACGCGCATCGAGGTCAAGGAATCGACCTTCCACGTGTTCACGGCACATGTGCCCGGCATCGGCGCTGGTCAGCGCTACGGGTTCAGGGTGCACGGCCCCTGGGACCCCGCCCGCGGCGCCCGCTGGAACCCCGCCAAACTGCTGGTCGACCCCTACGCCAAGGCGATCGACGGCAGCCTCACACTCAACCCCGCGATTTTCGGGCACGTGTACGAGGGTGACGACGACACCGTCATCGACACCCGTGACTCAGCCCCGTACGTGCCCCGCTCGGTCGTGGTCGACGACGCCTTCGACTGGGTAGGTGACACCTCGCCGCGCGTGGCCTGGGGCGACACGGTGGTGTACGAGACCCACGTGAAGGGCATGACCGCCCGCCACCCCGCGGTTCCCGAGCACCAGAGGGGCACTTACGCCGGACTCGCACACGACGCGGTGATCGAGCATCTTCTGGCCCTCGGCGTCACCTCGGTTGAACTGCTGCCGGTGCACCAATCGGTCAGTGAGGTGCACCTCATGCAGCGTGGACTCACCAACTACTGGGGCTACAACTCGCTTAACTACTTCGCGCCGCACAACGGCTATTCGTCGACGGGCACCCGGGGCGAGCAGGTGGTCGAATTCAAGTCGATGGTCAAGCGCTTTCACGCCGCAGGCCTCGAGGTGATCCTCGACGTCGTGTACAACCACACGGCGGAGGCCAACGAGATCGGGCCCACCCTCAACTTTCGCGGACTCGACAATCAGGCCTACTACCACCTCGCCGACGAGCGCCGTCGCTACGCCGACTACACCGGCTGCGGCAACACCCTCGACGTCTCGCACCCGCACGTGCTGCAGATGGTTACCGACTCGCTGCGCTACTGGGTCACCGAGATGCACGTCGACGGCTTTCGCTTCGACCTTGCGTCGGCGCTTGCCCGCTCGTTCCTCGACGTCGACATGCTCGGCCCCTTCATGCAGACCCTGCAGCAGGACCCGATCCTGCGCCGGGTGAAGCTCATCGCCGAACCGTGGGACGTCGGGTCGGGCGGCTACCAGGTGGGCGAGTTTCCCCCGCTGTGGACCGAGTGGAACGACAGGTACCGCGACACCCTGCGCGACTACTGGCGCGGCGCCGAGGTGGGAATCAGCGACCTGGGCTGGCGACTGTCGGGTTCGGCCGACCTCTACTCCTCAGAGGGCCGGCGCCCCTACGCCTCGATCAACTTCGTCACCGCGCACGATGGCTTCACGCTGCGCGATCTCTACTCGTATAACGGCAAGCACAACGAGGCCAACGGCGAAGACAACCGCGACGGCACCGACAACAACCGATCGTGGAACTGCGGGGCCGAGGGCGACACCGACGACCCAGCGGTCACCACGCTGCGCCACCGCATGATTCGCAACCAGCTCACCACGCTGATGCTGTCGACCGGGGTTCCGATGCTGGTGGCGGGCGACGAGTTCGGCCGCACCCAGGAGGGCAACAACAACGCCTACTGCCAGGACAGCCCCCTCAGCTGGGTTGACTGGGACCTCTCCGAGTGGCAGCAGTCACTGCTCGACTTCAGCCGGCGGCTAGTGAACCTGCGGCGCGGCCACCGCGTGTTCCGGCAGCGCCACTTCTTCCGTGGGAAGCCCGTGTTCGAGGGTGGCCCCAAGGACCTCGGCTGGATCGACGCCACCGGCGACGAGTACAACGAGCGCGAGTGGCACGACCCCAACCTGCGCACCGTCGGCATGTACCTCAGCGGCTACCGACGCGAGCGCACGCCCGACGGCCATCCGATCGACGACGAGTCGTATCTCATCTACCTCAACGCGAGCTTCGAACCCGCCGACGTGGTGCTGCCCGCCGCCCCCTGGGGAGGCAGCTACGAGGCCGTGCTCGACTCGGCCGAGGGCACCCCAGATGCTGCCAGGCAGGGCGCCGCAGGCGACACCCTCACGCTGGCGGCCCACAGCGCGCTGGTGCTGCGAGTGTCGGGCTGACCGCCACCCGTCCTACGCCAGCGACGTAACGGTCATCGTCCCGGTTGACCAGACGAGGCTGAACCAGCCTCCGATGCGAACGTTGGAGACGAGGCTCGGGCGTAGGCAGGCAACGCACTCGCCCCCCGGGTGGCGCACTGACGGGTATACGACTCCGGCCCGCGTGTCGGCGAGGAGGGTCTCGGCCAGCAGTTGGCCATGGGCGTACGACGTGGGGTCGAGGCAGGCCTGCGAGGAACTCGAGCCATCACGCAACTCGGCGAACAGTGCCCCGTGGATGTCGGCCACGAAGTCGACGAAGGTCATCTCATCGTCGATCGCCGCAGTCTCAGTGAGCAGCACGCTTCGATGGAAGGTCACCTCGGCCTGCGCCGTTGCGAGGTTTCGACCCGCGTACCAGGCGCCCCAGAGCGGCAGGCTGAAGCGAGCCCCGCGGTTGCCCGGGTAGGAGAAGGCACCGTTGATGATCTTCGAATACGGAACGTCGAACACCAGGTCGTGCGGGGTAGGACCGCCGGGCAGCCGCCCGTGCTGGGCGAGAGTTCGTCCGCTGGTGGCCGCCACGAGCCGGGCCAGGGCGCCGACATCATCGGGCGTGCCGGCGAGCGCCGAGACGAATGGCTCGGTGTGGGCTGTTTGAGTCTCGGGGATAAGCCGGTGAGTGTCGTCCCAGGTCAGGCTTACGAGGTCAGGCCACACCGCTGCGGTCGGGCTCACAGCCCACCGCGCGCACCGTCGAGCATCTCCCTCACCTGCGAGAGGGCCACGATGCCGCCCCAGGCCATCAGCTCGATCGGGGGCCGGCCGCCGAACAGCGGGTTGGTGTTGGGGCGGGTGACCCACTGGTCGGCCAGTGGCTCGCGGAACAGCGCGTGCAGCGCGGAGTAGATGCCCAGCAGGTACGACGCCCGGGTGAGTTGGTCGACGCTGAGCTCGTTCGGCGCGCCCTGCTTCCAGGCGTACCAGGTGCTCTGCGAGATGCCGCCCAGCAGGCCGCACATGCGCTCGGCCCCCAGCTGCCAGCCCTCGGCGAGGCGCACCAGTGCTGGGACGGCCGCCCGGGTGAGCTCGGTCCGGACCACCGAGTCGGCGAACTCCACCAGCTCGGGGGTCTCATACCGGCTGGCCGGGGTAACAAGTGTCTCGACAGACATGAGCTTCCTCCGATTCTGCTGCCATTCTACTCCATGTCTGGAGTATGCAGGAGATGCCGCCTAGGCGCTCGGCTGACCCCCCACTGACCCCCCACTGACCCCCCACTGACCTCGGTCAGACCGGGCTGCCGTGACGCTCGGTCTCGGTCTCGTCGGGCCCACCGGGCCCACCGAAGGGGGTGGGGTCGACCGGCAACGCCTGCAGGCCGAGCTCGGCAGGGCTCAGGGTGAACTCGCCCGTGGGCCGCACCCGCACCGTGTACCCGAACGGCCCCGTGCGTGTGAGCGGCACCACGGTCTCGAAGCGCCACCGGTTGCCCTCGTACTGCTCCACGGCCACCAGAGGCGCCGCCGCCGCGGCCACGATGCGGTCGCTGGCGTCGACCCGCCCGTGCACCACCTGCACCTCGACGTCGGCCGGCGAGAGTGCGCCGAGGGACACGTAGGCGCGCACCATGAGCTCGTTGCCGAGTTGGGGTGAGTCGTCGACTCCCGACGTCTCGACGTGCTCGACTCGAACGTCGGACCACGCCTCAGTTATCCGCGCGAACCAGGCTGCCGCCGCGCGCGCCCGTGCCCCGCCCTCGGCGCCTCGGAACTCGCGGGCCGAGAGCGCCGCCGGCGTATAGAGCTCGCCCACGTAGTCGCGCACCATGCGGGTGGCGAGCACCTTGGGGCCGAGGGTGGCCAGCGTGTGCTTCATCATCTGCAGCCAGCGCCAGGGGATGCCGCGCTCGTCACGGTTGTAGAAGGTGGGCGTCACCGACTTCTCAAGCAGGTCGTAGAGGGCCGCCGCCTCAAGGTCGTCGCGACGGTCGGTCGACTCGACGCCGTCGGCACTCGGAATCGCCCAGCCGTTCTCGCCGTCGAACCACTCATCCCACCAGCCGTCGAGGATCGACAGGTTGAGGGCGCCGTTGAGCGCCGCCTTCATGCCCGAGGTGCCGCAGGCCTCGAGCGGCCGCAGCGGGTTGTTGAGCCACACGTCGCAGCCGGGGTACATGACCGAGGCCATGCTGATCTCGTAGTTGGGCAGGAACACGATGCGGTGGCGCACATCCTCGGCGTCGGCGAAGTGTACGAGGTCCTGAATGAGCCGCTTGCCACCATCGTCGGCCGGGTGCGACTTGCCTGCGATAACTAGCTGGATCGGCCGCTCGGGGTGCAGCAGCAGGGCCTTGAGCCGAACGGGGTCGCGCAGCATGAGCGTGAGCCGCTTGTACGACGGCACCCGACGGGCGAAACCGATGGTGAGCACATCGGGGTCGAGCATCGAGTCGGTCCAGCCCAGCTCGGCGTCGGAGGCCCCCCGGTCGTGCCACGACTCACGAACGCGACGGCGGGCGTTCAGCACCAGCCGTTCACGCAGACCTCGCTTGACGGCCCACAGTCGCTGGTCGTCGACCCCTGCGAGCGCCTCCCAGCCATGTGGCTCGTCCATGCCTTCGAGGCCCACCTGCTCGATGCCCAGACCCAGCATTTCGGGGGCCACCCATGTGGGCGCGTGAACGCCGTTGGTGATGGAGGTGATGGGTACGTCGTCGGCGTCGAATCCCTCCCACAGGCCACCGAACATGCCGCGGCTCACGCTGCCGTGCAGCCGACTGACTCCGTTGGCCCGCTGTGCCAGCCGCAGACCCATGACCGCCATGTTGAACACCGCGGGGTCGCCACCCTCGTAGTCCTCAGCTCCGAGCTGCAGCACCCGCTCGGCCGGAACGCCCGCTGCACTGTTGTCGCCGGAGAAGAACCTCTCGACGATGCTGCGCGGAAAGCGGTCGATGCCGGCGGGCACAGGGGTGTGGGTGGTGAACACCGTTCCGGCGCGCACAGCGCGCAGTGCGCTGTCGAAGTCGAGTCCCTCGCCCTCGACCAGCTCGCGGATCCGCTCGATTCCGAGGAATCCCGCGTGTCCCTCGTTGCTATGGAACACCTCCGGCGCCGGACTTCCGGTGAGCCTGCTGTGAATGCGCAGGGCGCGCACGCCGCCGATTCCGAGGAGCACCTCCTGCAGGAAGCGCTGGTCACGGCCGCCTCCGTACAGGCGGTCAGTGACGGCTCGTTCGACCGGACCGTTCTGCTCAATATCGCTGTCGAGCAGCAGCAGCGGCACCCGACCCACCTGCGCGCGCCAGATGTGAGCGTGCAGGTGGCCGGCGCCGGGGAGCGAGATGACCACCATCGAGGGGGTGCCATCTGCCTCGCGTAGCAGCGACAGCGGCATGCCGTCGGGGTCAAGCACCGGGTACTGCTCGAGCTGCCAGCCATCGCGCGAGAGCGTCTGGCGGAAGTATCCCGAGCGATAGAACAGGCCGACACCCACGATGGGTACGCCGAGGTCACTGGCGGCCTTGAGGTGGTCGCCCGCGAGGATACCCAGGCCACCCGAGTACTGCGGCAGCGCCGCGGCGATTCCGAACTCGGGCGAGAAGTAGCCGATGCTCGCCGGACGTTCGCCCTCGTGCGATTGGTACCAGCGGGGCTTCTCGAGATAGTGGTGAAGGTCGCCGAGGCAGCGGTGAGCCCAGTCGACGAAACCGTGGTCGGCCGCGAGCTCGTCGAGCCGCTCGGGGCTAATCTCGCCGAGCAGTCGCACCGGGTCGTAGCCGGTCGAGCGCCACAGGGCGGCGTCGATGGTCTCGAAGAGGGTGCGGGTCTCGGGATGCCACGACCACCGAAGGTTGGTGGCGAGTTCCTCGAGGGGTGCGAGGGCTTCGGGCAGGACAGTGCGCACGGTGAATCGACGGATGGCCTTCAT
>WLOZ01000169.1 GCA_009699025.1 Actinomycetota bacterium | reverse complement strand
CGATTGCGGAAGCCGACGGCCGACTCAAGTATGCAAACCCCGACGATCTGTACGCCGAGAAGCGGCACGAGGACCGCCTTCGAGCGGAGGGGGACGACATGATTCGGTTCGGCTGGTGGGACCTCGACGACGAGCTACTGCCACGGTTCGAGACTCAACTCACCCGAGCCGCCTGAACTATACGAAAGCGTCACAACCGGGTACCCGGTGTGACGCTTTCGCATGGAATAGGGGAAGAATTCGAGGCGTGACAGACATCCGCGGCTCATTCGTGGTCGACCCCGACGCCGATGCCGACAACGTAGTGATGCTGCGAACGCAGCGCATCGGACTCATGCGAGTCGAGCTCAACGCTCCGGTCACCGGCGGCCTTCTCGTGCTCGGCAGTTCGAGTTCGGAACTCATGCTCACGCTGAACATCGCTGAGGTGCGGGTGGGCAATCCGCTGATGCAGGCGGCGGCGCGCGCGCTGGTGGGTTCCAGTGACAGTTCACTGCTGCGGTTTGATGCCGAGGGCGCCGACGACGACCTGCTGCGCTTTCTCGGCACCGCTCGCGCGGGCGACGTGGAGGTTCCGATGGAGATCACGGCCGCGGTCGGACCTCTGGGAGCCTCGCTGCCGGTCGTGCTCTCGGGCTGGGCGACGTTCACCGACGTGAGCATCCCTCTTCCTGGCATGGGCAGGGTGAGCACCATCGAGGCCGATATCAGTGGGCGGGTGGCCTTTCTGCCTGCATGAACCGGCGGGTCAGTGAGCCAGCGACTCAGTGACCGATGAGCGACAGCAGGTTCTTGATGATCACGATGAGGACCCCCATCGAAACGTCGATCGCCCCCCAGGCAAGTGACCGCCTCCATGAGGCGCCGCTATGTCGGGCCCCGACGAATCCGATGGCGAAGAGGGCCCCCAGCAGCAGGTCCTGCTCGATGGTGATCGTGAGCGCCACATCATCGAGCGGTGCGGTGAGAATGCAGATCGCAATCATGACGCCGGCAGGAAGCAGGAAGGCGGCTGCGAAGCGCAGCTCCTGCATGATGAGACTGCGAGTCAGCGCCACGCCGTTGAGACTCTCGGCGATGGTGGCCGACCAAGCGTGCGCGAGGGCTATGGAGGCCGATGTCGCCGCCACCAGCACGGCAAGTGCTGCGTTGGAGTCGACTATCGCCTTGTCGCTCGCGGCCTCCAGCACCCCGAGCAGGGTAAGCACCCCGTAGATCTCCAGCGAGGCGCGGGCAACCCTCCGCGACCGTACAGAAGGGTCGACCTCGCTCATTCCCAGATTCCCGCCAGCACGTCGTCAGCATCGACGATGCGGTAGGCGTATCCCTGCTCGGCAAGGAATCGCTGCCGGTGCGCGGCGAAGTCGGCGTCGACCGTGTCACGCGACACCACGGTGTAGAACCTCGCGGTGCGCTTGTCGGCCTTGGGCCGCAGCACTCGGCCAAGCCGCTGTGCCTCCTCCTGACGTGAGCCAAAGGTGCCACTTACCTGAATGGCGACTCCGGCCTCGGGCAGGTCGATCGAGAAGTTGGCAACCTTGCTCACGACGAGCACGCGGGTCTCGCCCGTGCGGAACGACTCGAACAGCCGCTGCCGCTCCTTCACGGGTGTCTCGCCGGTGATCACCGGCGCCTCGAGACGCTCACCCAACTCGTGCAGTTGGTCGAGGTACTGGCCGATCACCAACACGTGGTCGTCGGCGTGATGCTTCACCAGCGCCTCGACCACGCCGTTCTTGTACGTCGCTGTGGCCGCGAGGCGGTACCGCTCGTCAGGCTCGGCGGTTGCGTAGATGAGCCGATCTCGATCGGGCAGCGTCACGCGAACCTCGACGCAGTCGGCCGGCGCGATCCAGCCTTGGGCCTCAACGTCCTTCCAGGGGGCGTCGTAGCGCTTGGGGCCGATCAGCGAGAAGACGTCGCCCTCGCGGCCGTCCTCACGCACGAGTGTCGCGGTGAGGCCGAGGCGGCGTCGTGACTGGATGTCTGCTGTGAACCGGAAGATCGGCGCGGGCAGGAGGTGCACCTCGTCGTAGAGGATGAGCCCCCAGTCGCGAGAGTCGAACAGGTCGAGGTGGGCGTACACGCCCTGACGCTTGGTGGTCATCACCTGGTAGGTCGCGATGGTGACCGGACGAATCTCCTTGCGTGCGCCGGAGTACTCGCCGATCTCGTCCTCGGTGAGGGTGGTGCGCTTGAGTAGCTCGTCTCTCCACTGTCGAGCCGACACGGTGTTGGTGACCAGAATCAGGGTGGTGGCCTGAGCCATCGCCATGGCGGCGGCCCCCACGATGGTCTTGCCCGCGCCACACGGAAGCACGACCACGCCCGAGCCACCGTGCCAGAATCCCTCGGCGGCGTTGCGCTGGTAGTCGCGCAGCTTCCAGCCCTCCTCGCGCAGCGCGATCGGGTGCGCCTCGCCGTCGACGTAGCCGGCGAGGTCCTCGGCGGGCCAGCCCAGTCGTAGCAGCACCTGCTTGAGGTTGCCGCGCTCGCTGGGGTGCACAGCCACCGAATCGTTGTCGATGCGGGCTCCGACGAGCGGCGCGATCTTCTTGCTGCGTAGAACCTCCTCGAGCACCGCCCTGTCGAAGGCGCGCAGCACGAGGCCGTGCGTGGGATGTGTGAGCAGCTGAAGCCGACCGTAGCGGTCCATGGTCTCGGCAATGTCGACCAGTAGCGCGTGCGGAACCGGGTAGCGCGAGAAGCGAAGCAGTACGTCGACGACCTGTTCGGCGTCGTGGCCTGCCGCGCGGGCGTTCCAGAGGGCGAGCGGCGTGATGCGGTAGGTGTGCACGTGCTCGGGGGCGCGCTCGAGCTCGGCGAAGGGAGCGATCGCGTGGCGGCACTCCTCAGACTGCGCATTCTCGATCTCGAGCAGCAGGGTTTTGTCGCTCTGGACGATCAGTGGTCCGTCGGTCATCCGCTCAGTCTCTCAGGGTTGAGAGCGGTCTCGCACCACTGAGCCATGGATCAGGCGGGGCTCAGCAGATCGAGCACGAGGGCTGCGACCATCGCGGTTCGCTCGGGAATGGCCTCAACGAGAGCCCACTCGGTCACGGCGTGCGCACCCGCGCCCACGGCGCCGAGTCCGTCGAGGGTCGCGATTCCGGCCGCCGCCGTGAAGTTGCCATCGCTAGCTCCACCAACGGCTCTAGCTCCCGGAAAGGTCAGGCCGACCTCCCTGCACAGTCGGTCGACGCGTGCAACCAGTGACAGCGCCGACGACTCGGGCATAGCAGGGCGGTTGAGCCCCCCCTCGACGTCGACGTGTGCCCCCTGGAGGAGTGACTCGTCGGCGATGAGGCGTCGCACCTCGTCGTCAACACGCTGCTGCTCCTCGGGGCTCCAGGCGCGTACATCGACCGACAGGGTTGCGCGATCGGGAACGGTGTTGTCGGTAGTGCCGGCCGACGCGAGGGTGGGGGTCACCGTGGTCTCGAAGGCGTGGTTGCCCAGTTCGCTGAGCGCGAGGGCGAGACGCGACATGGCGAGCAGCGCGTTGATGCCGCTCGCGGGGTCGAGTCCGGCGTGGGCGGCCCGTCCGTGCACGGTGAGCCGGTACCACGACGTTCCTTTACGCGCCGACTTCAGGGAGCCATCAACCGAGGGTTCCAGCACGAGGGCGGCTTCGGCGCGCGAGACCGAGTCGAGGATGAGTTGGCGTGAGTTCGTCGAGCCGATCTCCTCGTCAGTGGTGAGTAGCAGGCCCACGTCGGCGTCGGGCATGCGCTGAAGAATCGCCGCGATGGCGTGAATTGCCTGGACCGCGCCCACCTTCATGTCGAACACGCCCGGACCACGAAGCACCGTGCCGGCCTCCTCCACGGTCACCGACCACGGGATCTCGCTGAGCGATCCGTGCGGCCATACGGTGTCGACGTGACCGAGTAGTAGCACGCGCGGCGTGGTTGACCCCCAGCGAAGTACCGGGCTGCCGAGGTGAGTCTCGACGCGTGCGGGCTGGGGAAGTCGCTCGGCGCAGAGCGCGGCAGCCTCTTCGACAGCCGCGAGGCACGCGGCTGGGTCGGACGACGGGGATTCGACCTCGACCAGCCTACGGATGTCGTCGACCATCTCGGCCGTGCGCAGTCGAAGGTCGTCGAGCATGGCGTCAAGAGTGGTGTCGGTCACGGCACTACCGTAGGGGAATGGTGCAGTTCGACGACGGTGTGGAGTCGGAATCGCTGAGTGCGGCCGACGCCGCCGCAGCACGGGCCGGGGTGGTGGTGCGCTCAATGCACTCGATCGCCGACCTTGAGCTGGCCCGAGACGTATTTGACCTGACGTGGGCTCTGCCGGGCGGTGGCTCCACGATGGAGCTCAACCTCTTGCGGGCGCTTGAGCACTCCGAGAGCTACGTGGCGGCAGCCTTCTCCGCTGAGGCGCCTCACGGTCCCGCGGTGGGTGCGGCGCTGGCCTTCCTCGGTCGGCATCAGGTGGCCGACGGATCGCGAGAACTGCACCTGCACTCGCACATGGCGGCGGCCGTTCCGGCCTGGCGCAACCGACACGTTGGCACCGCCCTCAAGCAGCACCAGCGGGCGTGGGCCATTCGTCATGGCATCCCCGTGATTGCCTGGACGTTCGACCCACTCGTGCGCCGCAATGCACGGTTCAACCTAGTCAAGCTTGGCGCAGTCGTGTCGGAGTACCTGCCCGACTTCTACGGCCAGATGACCGACGCCGTCAACGCTGGTGATCGCACCGACCGGCTGCTGGCGTGGTGGGTGGTCGACTCCGAGCGTGCACGCCGTGCCGCGACCGATGGTATCGACGTCATTGCTGAGGCTCCCGCTGGCTCGATCGTGGTGCCCCTGCCCGGCGACATCGTCGAGATCCGGGCGAGCGACCCGGCGGTGGCTCTCGAGTGGCGACTGAGGGTGCGTGAAGCGCTCATGTCGGCGATGGCAGAGGGCTTCACCGTCGAGGGCGTTACTGCCGAAGGCTCCTACGTGCTGGTGCCGGGCGACCCGGCGGCAGCGGCACCCGAGGCCTGAGCCACTTCCCGACTCCCGATTGCTGCCCGACTCATCGCCCACAGCTCCACCAGCGATGAATGCGTCAGCATTCGCGATGACTCCGGCAGCAATGGTGTGACTGTGGACAAGAATCACAGGCCGAGCCCAGATTTGCGACGCTGGGCGCATGGGAGTGCGAATGGGAGACGACCCGCCGGGGCTGGGGCTCCTCGTCACATGGGACCACGCCCTGGCGTCGGGACTCACGATCGGACAAATCAATCACCGGGTGCGGTCAGGGCGATGGACGTCGCTCCGGCGTGGGGTGTACCTGCGTGAGGAGGCGCGTGCTT
>WLOZ01000168.1 GCA_009699025.1 Actinomycetota bacterium | reverse complement strand
GCGACGGCACTCTCCGAGGTAGATCGCCGACTTGTCCTTATCGTCTTTGGTGCTGGTGAGCAGGGCCGCCATGTACTCAGCCGGGTAGTTGGCCTTGAGGTAGGCGGTCCAGTACGACACCAGCCCGTAGCCAGCGGTGTGGGCCTTGTTGAATGCGTAGTCGGAGAAGGGGACCAGCACCTCCCACAGCGCTTTGATCGACGAGTCGGAGTAGCCGTTGGCCTTCATGCCGTCACTAAACGGCAGGTACTCCTTGTCGAGGATCTCCTTCTTTTTCTTGCCCATCGCACGGCGGAGAAGATCGGCTTGGCCGAGGGTGTACCCCGCGAGCTTCTGCGCGATAGCCATGACCTGCTCCTGATACACGATGAGCCCGAAACTCTCGCCGAGGATCTCGTCGAGGGGCTCAGCCAGTTCAAGATGCAGGGGCACGATCGGCTTGCGGCCGTTTTTGCGGTCGGCGTAGTCATTGTGCGCATTGGCGCCCATGGGCCCTGGTCGGTAGAGCGCCAGCACGGCGGAGATGTCGTCGAAGCTGTCGGGCACCATCGAGCGCAGCAGCGAGCGCATGGGCCCGCCGTCGAGCTGGAAGACCCCGAGGGTGTCACCCCGGCCCAGCAGTTCGTAGGTAACGGGATCGTCGAGTGTGAGGGTCTCGAGCACGATGGTGTCGCCCCGGTTGCGTGCCACATGCATGAGGCAGTCGTCGAGCACCGTGAGGTTACGCAGGCCGAGGAAGTCCATCTTGAGCAGACCGAGAGACTCGCAGGCACCCATGTCGAACTGCGTGATGATGGCGCCATCCTGCTCGCGGCGCCACAGCGGCACGACGTCGATGAGAGGCTCCCGACACAGGATCACTCCGGCAGCGTGCACACCCGGCTGCCGCTTGAGACCCTCGAGCCCCTTGGCGGTGTCGACGACCTCGCGCACGTCGGGCTCGGCCTCGTAGAGCGCCCGGAACTCAGCGGCCTCGCCGTAGCGGGGATCGGTGGAGTCGAAGGCGCCAGCAAGGCTGATGTCCTTGCCCATGACCGCGGCGGGGAAGGCCTTGGTGATGCGGTCACCGAGAGAGTAGGGGTGACCGAGGGCCCGGGCGGAGTCCTTGATGGCCGCCTTGGCCTTGATGGAGCCGTAGGTGACGATTTGCGAGACGTGGTCTTCACCGTAGGTCTCGGTGGCGTAGCGGATCATGTCGGCGCGGCGACGGTCGTCGAAGTCGATGTCGATGTCGGGCATCGAGATGCGCTCGGGGTTGAGGAACCGCTCGAACAGCAGCCCGTGCTTGATCGGGTCGAGCTCGGTGATTCCGAGGGCCCAGGCGATGATCGCGCCCGCAGCCGAACCTCGACCCGGCCCGACGCGGATTCCGTTCTCCTTGGCGTGCCGCACCAGGTCGGCCACCACGAGAAAGTAGCTCGGGAAGCCCATCTGGATGATGACGCCGACCTCGTACTCGGCCTGCGCCCGGTGGGTCTCTGGCACTGGGTGCGGAGCGAAGCGGCTCGCCAGCCCCCGCTCGACCTCGACCACCAGCCACGACTCGTCGGAGTGCCCCTCGGGCACGGGGAACTGGGGCATCAGGCTGGCACCCTCGGTGAAGGCCACCTCGCAGCGCTCGGCGATCAGCAGGGTGTTGTCGCAGGCCTCGGGCAACTCGCTCCACACCTCGCGCATCTCAGCGCCTGACTTGAGGTAGAAGTCGCGGCCGTCGAAGCGGAAGCGGTTGGGGTCGTCCATCGTGGTGCGCGTGCCGATGCACAGCAGCACGTCGTGCATGTCGGCGTCGCCCGGATAGACGTAGTGCAGGTCGTTGGTGGCGAGCAGCGGCAGGTCGAGGGCCCGCGCTACGCGAAGGAGGTCGTCGCGGTGCCGGCGCTCGATGTCGAGGCCGTGATCCATGAGTTCGCAGAAGAAGTTGCCGGGGCCGAGGATGTCGCGGAAGTCGGCGGCAGCCTCCAGCGCCCTGTCGTAATTGTCGGCCTGCAGCCACCGGTTGACCTCGCCGCTGGGGCACCCCGTGGTGGCAATCAGCCCCGACCCGTAGGTCTGCAGCAACTCTCGGTCAAACCGCGGCTTGTAGTAGTAACCCTCAAGGCTGGCGAGGCTGGAGAGCCGGAAGAGATTGTGCATGCCCGCCGTGGTCTCGGCGAGCAGGGTCATGTGCGTGTAGTTCTGCCGGCCCTTGCCGGCCGCGGGGTCGTCGCCGGAATTGCCGGAATTACCGGAACCGCCGCCGCCGAAGTCAAAGGGCTTGCGCTCAAACCGGCCCTGCGGGGCGTAGTACCCCTCCATGCCGATGATGGGCTTGATGCCCGCGGCGGTGGCCTTCTTCCAGAACTCGAAGGCGCCGTAGAGGTTGCCGTGGTCGGTGACCGCGATGGCCGGCATCTCTTGGCGGGCCGCCTCGGCGACCAGATCTCCGAGCCGGGCTGCGCCATCGAGCATGGAGTACTCGGAGTGCACGTGCAGGTGCACGAACTCGTCGCCCACACACCCTCCCCTGCTCATCCGTCACGAAACCGCCGGGGGAAGCATCGCACCGGGGTCTGACCATAGTTCGAAGTGCGGGGGAAGTATCCACTCCGAAGCCCCCACCCTAACCCCCGGGCGGGGCCGACCAGCCCGGTTGACACTCGCCCAGGGGCACGGGTGGACAATCGCCCGGATCAGCTGGCTACACCAGGGCGTCGAGCGCGGCGAGCACCTCGGGCGTCAGCACCACACTGGCCGACGCCATGTTCTCCTCGAGGTGTGCCACCGAGGAGGTGCCAGGAATGGGAGCGACGAGCGGCGATCGCGCCAGCAGCCACGCGAGCGCCGCCTGCGACGCCGTGACCCCAGCCGCCGCCGCAATCTCGTCGAGGGGTCCTCCCACACGAGCCAGCGGCCCGGCACCCACGGGGAACCAGGGGATGAAGACGCGGTTGGTGGCCTCGCAGTGGTCGACGAGGGCCTCGCTCTGTCGGTTGGTGACGTTGTAGAGATTCTGCACCGACACGATCGGGACCACGGTCGCGAATTGCTCGACCTGCTCGACCGACACCTCCGACAGGCCCACGTGGCCGATCTTGCCCTCGGACACCATGTCGGCGATGACCCCTGCCTGATCCTCCCACGGCACGGTGGGGTCGATGCGGTGCAGCTGCCACAGGTCGATGCGCTCGACGTCGAGCCGGCGCAGCGACATCTCCACGCACTGGCGCAGGTACTTCGGGACACCGACCGAGTGCCACTGGTCGGGGCCCTGGCGGGTAAGGCCACCCTTCGTCGCCACCAGAACGCCGTCGTAGGGGTGAAGCGCCTCGCGAAGGAGGTCCTCCGACACGAAGGGCCCGTACGAGTCGGCAGTGTCGATGAAGTCGACCCCGATCTCGACCGCTCGTCGCAGCAGCGCGACGGCGCCAGCCGGGTCGGCCGGGTCGCCCCAGATGCCGGGGCCGGTGATACGCATCGCGCCGTAACCGAGACGGTTGACGATGAGGGGGTGGTCCGACGACGGGCCGAAGGTTACGGTGCCAGCTTCAGGGCGCATTGCCCCATCTCACCACGGCGCGCGATCATGGTGGTCGTCGACCCGCGGAGGTACCGGCGTCACCGCAGAGCAGGCCGCTCCAGTAGCCTGTCACACGCGACCTAGGCCACCATCACCTGACCTCCCACCGGTCCGACTCCTCCGGACCCAGCCCCGAGAGTGCCATCGATGACCGCAACGCACAGAGCGCAGCCCTCGCCCGAGGCCTACATCTCAGCTCAGGAAACCCCGGAATTCGCCGAACTCCGATCACGCTTCCGTCGATACTCGTTCCCGATGGTCGTGGTCTTCCTCGTCTGGTACTTCGCCTTCGTTCTGTGCGCGGCCTTCGCGACCGAGTGGATGGCCACACCGGTGTGGGGCGCCATCAACATCGCCATCATCTTCGGGCTGCTGCAGTTCGTCAGCACCGGAATCATTACGTGGCTGTATCTGCGCCATGCCAAGAAGGAGCTCGACCCCAGGGCCGACAGCATGCGTGCCGAGCTTGAGCGCGCTGATCGTGACGCGGTGCAGCGATGAGGGCCGCGACCGCAGTTGGCAGCGACATCAGCCCGGCAGTGAACCTAGGGATGTTCCTCGTATTCGTGGTGATCACCCTGGTGATCGTCCTGAGGGTGCATCGCAAGAATCAGACCACGACCGACTACTTCGCGGCCGGACGAACGTTCACGGGCGGACAGAACGGCGCCGCCATCGCCGGCGACTACCTCTCGGCGGCATCCTTCCTCGGAGTCGCCGGAGCCATTGCCATCTACGGCTTCGACGGATTCCTCTACGCCATCGGCTTCCTGGTGGCATGGCTGGTCGCCCTGCTGCTGGTGGCCGAGATGCTGCGCAACACCGGTCGGTTCACCATGGCCGACGTTCTCGCCTTCCGACTCCGCGAGCGGCCTGTGCGCTTCGCGGCCGCCATCTCGACGATCGCCGTCTGCCTGTTCTACCTTCTAGCCCAGATGGTCGGTGCTGGCTCCCTCGTCAATCTGCTGCTTGGTCAGCAAGACGGCCTGGGGCAGTCGATCACGATCGCGGTGGTCGGCCTCCTCATGGTCGTGTATGTGCTGATCGGTGGCATGAGGGCCACCACCTGGGTGCAGATCATCAAGTTCGGCCTGCTGATCGCAGGTGCGGTTCTCATGTCGGCGTGGGTGCTCGGCAAGTACGGTTTCAACTTCTCCGACGTCCTGGGTGCCGCTGTTGACAAGAGCCCCGAGGGCAGCAAGATCCTCTCGCCCATGGGCCAGTACGGGAAGAGCACGACCACCAAACTGGACTTCATCTCGCTCTCGATCGCGCTCGTGCTGGGCACCGCGGCGCTGCCTCACGTGCTCATGCGCTTTTACACCGTGCCCTCGGCGAAGGTTACCCGCAGGTCTGTGTCTTCCGCGGTCGGGATGATCGGCCTCTTCTACCTGTGCAGTCTGGTGCTGGGATTCGGCGCTGCGGCGTTGGTGGGCCCCGAGAAAATCCTCGCGTCGCCTGGCAAGGCGAACTCAGCCGTGCCGCTGCTCGCTTACGAACTCGGGGGCACGCTCCTGCTGGGGTTCATCTCCGCGGTCGCCTTCGCGACGATCTTGGCCGTCGTGGCGGGGCTGACCATCTCCGCCAGCGCCGCTATCGCGCACGACGTGTACGCGCACGCGATGAAGAAGGGGGACGTGTCCGTCGAGAAGGAATTGCAGGTGGCGCGGATCACCTCGGTGGTGATCGGTGTCGTCGCCATCGCCGGCAGCATCTTGGCCAAGAACCAGAATGTGGCATTCCTGGTGGCACTGGCGTTCGCCGTCGCGGCCTCGGCGAACCTGCCGACCATCCTGTACTC
>WLOZ01000167.1 GCA_009699025.1 Actinomycetota bacterium | reverse complement strand
CGCGGGGTGCGCACGGCGCGACGAGGACGAAGCGGCACATTCCCGGTGACCTCATACGGGCCATGCGCCAGCACCTCAACGTGGGGTGGACGGTCGCTCATGGTGCTCCCTTGTCTCAATGCGGAGTAGTCGATTTACCTCGTCGTCAGTGTGGCATTAGTTGTGCCTTCCCACCACCGTGGACGCACGGTGATGACGGGATGGCATGGAATGGCCACGCGATGGCCGGCAGCCGCCCGCCGTCCGTGTGCTGCACCCGCGCGGAGGTTGGGGCGCCGTAGCGCGATAGGTATGTACTTGGGTGCCCCCGATGGCGAAATTCGTGCTCACCGCACGACGCGGCGGGGGCCACACCATTGCTGGTGTGACCCCCGCCGGATGGGAGGTGGTGCAGTCAGAACGCCTCATGTGACATGGCGTCCCGATTGTGGGGGCTAGCTGCAGCCCAGGGCGCTAGTACCCGTCGGGTTCTGCTGGATGCAGTTGGGCGTGTACTGGCCGTTACCGTTCATGTTGTCCCTGACCGTGGTGCCCTGGTTGAGGGGCGATGAGTTGGGATCGTTGAACTGGTTGGTCGGGTCGTACGTCAGCGGAGTCGACTGGAAGACGAACTCCGGCTGAGCGCCGGTGTTGTTGTTGAACGAGGCGAACACGCCGCCACGCTCGATCGACACCTCGTAGGCGTAGTTGGCGACCGTGCTGTGCGCGTCGCCGGTGAGGTCGGTCATATCGATGGCCGCAGCGGTGGGCACTGTGAACTCGAACTCGCCGGTGGAGCAGTCAACGTAGAACGGGTTGCCAACACCGGGCCCTGAGGTAGCGATGCCCTCGGTGCCGTTGCCATTGCCGCTGTTGGGGTTGGTGTCTGAGGCGGTCTGCCCATTCGTGCCAGTGCCCGTGCGGGCCTGGGTGTCGAGGTAGGTGCGGGTGATGTCGGTGAAGTTGTCGCCGCCGTCAGCGGTGACCCACAGGCGGATCGGGATGAGGCAGGTGGCGTAGGTCTGACGAAGGGCTGCCACGTTGGTGATGTTGCCCTTCACGTGGATGGCCTGCACCGTGTTGGTCTGGTCGGCGCCGCCGTCGTTCGAGAACGATCCGCCCGTGCCTCCACGGCCGTTGTTGGTGTCGGTGTCGGAGGTGGTGCTGCTGCGGGGGTTGATGAACAGTAGGTCACCGGCCTCCTGCACCGCCGTGGGAACGCTGATGGCGCCGGTGTTCACCTGGAACCACTGGGGCAGCTCGCCGTACTTGGTCTTGATGGTGGCGCCCTTGTTGGTGCTGGTGATGGTGGGGTTGTCACCGATGTAGTTGGTCATGGTCCACAGGTTGTCCGTCGAGGTCTGGTTCGTGGCCACGACGAGGTAGTCGACCTGCTCCTGCGAGCCGTTGATCTGGGAAACGTCCTGGCCGAACGTGAACGCAGAGGCGCCCGCGATGGCGAGGATCGCCAAGGGGACTGCGCCGAAGGCCAGGAACTTGCGCTGAGTGGTGAAAGCCACGGCGGGTTCCTTTCGGGATGAGATACGGGAGGGGAAGTCCCTGCCGCAGGGCTTATTCACCTATGAGCGTTCGACCCCGTCAATCGCGCCGGACCGTCGTCATCGGTATTTACCGCCCAAAGAGCCTTCGCGGCCGAAATGTCACCCGTGAGGGTGACCATTCCGTACTTGCGTTCTAGCGCGTCGCAGTCGACGGAGGGTTCGCCTCTAGGGTGGTGACTCTGAGTCCCGCAGCCGAAGTGGAGAAGCGCATGCCGCAGAAGGTCCGTGGAGTAGTAGCCCGCACCAAGGGTGCTCCGGTCACACTGGAGACGATCATCATTCCCGACCCCGGCCCCGGCGAGGTGGTAGTCAAGATCGCGGCCTGCGGCGTGTGCCACACCGACCTGCACTACCGCGAGGGTGCCATCAACGACGCGTTTCCGTTCCTGCTGGGCCACGAGGCCGCTGGGTTCGTTGAAACCGTCGGCAGCGGCGTCACCACTGTGGTGCCGGGTGATTACGTGATTCTCAACTGGCGCGCGGTGTGCGGCAACTGCCGCGCCTGTCTGCGCGGTCGGCCCTGGTACTGCTTCAGCACGCACAACGCTCAGCAGCCGATGATGCTCGAAGACGGCACCCCGCTGAGCCCGGCCCTCGGAATTGGCGCGTTCGCCGACAAGACGCTGGTGGCCGCCGGCCAGTGCACCAAGGTTGATCCCGCTGCCACGCCCCAGGTAGCTGGGCTGCTCGGCTGCGGCGTGATGGCCGGCCTCGGCGCCACGCTCAACACCGGCAACGTCTCGCGCGGCGACACCGTGGCCGTGATTGGCTGCGGCGGGGTGGGCGACGCTGCCATCGCGGGCGCGCGTCTCGCCGGAGCCAGCCGCATCATCGCGGTCGACATCGACGATCAGAAGCTCGAGTGGGCCAAGGACTTCGGTGCCACCCACACGGTCAACTCGCGCGAGCGCAACGCGGTCGAGGCGATTCAGGAGCTCACCGGCGGGTTCGGCGCCGACGTCGTGGTCGACGCGGTGGGGCGTCCCGAGACCTACGAGCAGGCCTTCTACGCCCGCGACCTCGCCGGCACCGTGGTGCTAGTGGGCGTGCCCGACCCCACGATGCGCCTCGATCTGCCGCTCATCGACTTCTTCGGCCGAGGGGGGTCGCTGAAGTCGAGCTGGTACGGCGACTGCCTGCCCAGCCGTGATTTTCCCATGCTCATCGACCTCTACCTTCAGGGGCGACTGCCGCTCGACCGCTTTGTGTCTGAGGAGATCGCGCTCGACGACGTGGAGGCTGCCTTCGAGAAGATGCACCACGGCGATGTGCTGCGCAGCGTCGTGGTGCTGTGATGGCCCGGGTTGAACGGGTGATCACCCACGGCACGTTCGCGCTCGATGGCGGCACGTGGGAGGTCGACAACAATGTGTGGGTCGTGGGCGACGATGCCGAGGTCATCATCGTCGACGCCGCGCACGACTCCAGCGCAATTCTTGAGGTCGTGGGCGATCGCGCGGTGGCGGCCATCATCTGCACGCACGGGCACAACGACCACATCGACGTCGCGGGCGAGCTTGCCGACGCCACCGCGGCGCCGCTGCTGCTGCACCCTGACGACCTGATGCTGTGGGAGGTTGTGCATCCCGACCGCACGCCGTCGACGATGCTCGACGGCGACGTCATTGAGGTGGCGGGCCTGCGGGTCGAGGTGCTGCACACGCCGGGACACTCGCCGGGCGGGGTGTGCCTGCACATTCCCGAACTCGGGGTGCTGCTGTCGGGCGACACTCTCTTTCACGGCGGGCCGGGCGCCACGGGCCGGTCGTTCAGTGACTTTCCCACCATTCTCGACTCCATCCGCGAGCGGCTGCTTGGCCTTCCGGCTGGCACTCGCGTGCTCACCGGACATGGCGACGAGACCACCATCGGCGCCGAGTCGGTCCACTACGACGCCTGGGTGGCGCGTGGCCACTGAGCGTGCGCTGACTCCGCTGGTGGCGGCGCTCACCCTGGTTGCCGGCTTCGGCGTGGCGCAGGGCACCGGAAACCGTGCGCTGGGCGGTGCGGTGCTGGTGCTCGGAGCCGCGTGGTGCGGCTGGCGGTGGTGGCGGTCTGCTGGACCGTTGCGTGCCGCGCTCGCGGTTGGTGTGTTTGTGGCGGCCTTCGCGGTGTCGCACCCACTCGCGGGTGTGATCGGGGCATGGCCCTCGGTGTTCCTGGTGGCGATCGTGACCGCGGCGGTGGGCTACGCGGTATGTGCGCCGGCCTCCGCTCGCTCCTGACCGAAGCCCCTACTCGTCCCGCAGCGTGGCGGCTCTCGTGGTGGCTGAGACGCCGTCGGCAGCCACGGCCCGTAGGTACCTCAGGAACACGGTCTGGCCGTCGGTGAGTACATGCGCGAGCGTGAGAGGCGCGGGGGCGATCGTGAGGGGCGATCGGCTGAGGATGCGCGACGTGGGCGAGCCAGATGCGTACGAACCTCCGGCGAGGAACGGAGTCAACTGCAGGTCGTACTCGTCGACGAGGTCGGCGGCAGCGAGGTCGGCCAGCAGGCTGGGCCCGCCCTCGACCACCACGCGGCGCAGCCCGCGAGCCTCCAATTCGCTGAGCGCCACGGTGAGGTCGACCGCGGTGTCGCCGCACAGCACCACCTCAGCGATGCGGTGGAGATCGGCCAGCGACTCGGGCTCGGCTGAGCTGCAGGTGAGCACCAGCGGCAGTGCGTCGGGCCGAGCATCGGCGATAAAGGGAAGTATGGGGTCGAGCCGACCGCTTCGCGTCACCACGGCCAGTCGTGCCGATGCCGGGGGTCGGTACCCCTCGGCTCGAGCGGTTCCGGCCCCCACCACGATCACGTCGCAGTTGTTGCGCAGGGCGCGGAAGAGCGCGAAGTCGGCGGGCGTGCTGATGCTGGCAGACGTGCCGTCGGGCCCGGCGCCAGCGCCATCAGCCGTGCTCACCATCGAGGCGCGCACCCAGCGGCCCTCGGGCCACGGGTAGTGGGCGAGCGGGTCGTCAGCGTCGAAGGGCCCAGTGCGCGTCTGGCTTGGCGTGATCATCGATCAGACGCCGTCGGTCGGCGGCCGGTCCTTAACGCGGGGCGAGATGAGTGCCGTGATGATGGCTGCCACCACGACCTGCACGAGCAGAATCAGCCAGAAGTTGGCGGTGAAGGACGACGCGATCCACCCGCCCACTAGGGCGCCCACGATGCCGGTGATCATCGTGACAATGCAGCCAGCAGGTTGGCGTCCGCTCACAACCAGTCGACCGAGGATTCCGATGACGAGCCCCACCACGATCGCGCTGAAGAAGCCTGAGATTTCCATGCCGTCAGGTTACTGGGTGAAGGTCGTCTAGCGTGAGCACGTGAACATCGCTGAACAGGTCGCTCGCATAGTCTCCGCGCTACCCTCTCCTCTTCTACTTCTGATCGCCATCGTGAAGCGGTCGCGCTTCTTTGGCCTCGCAGCTGAGACCGGGTTCTGGATCACGTTCACCCTGCCGTGGATCGCCCTCGGAGTTCTCTCGAGCATCGGCGTCGCTGCCCGCTACTCCGACCCGTCGACGGTGGCGACCGTGCAGGCGGAGGTGGTGAGCGTGGCCAGTCGCGTGCTGACGCCCGAGGCGGTCAACTCGTTCCTGCTGCCCCTGCTCGACCAGATCAGCTCGGGTGGCACCGAGGTGGGCCTGCTAGGCATCGTGATCGCGCTGTGGTCGGGCTCGCGCATGGTGGCCGCCCTTACCGTGGGGGTCGCGGTGATCAACGGACAGACGGAGCACAGCGGCTACGCGCGCAACCGCGGACTGGGACTGTTCCTCTACCTGGCCGGGCTCGTGGCCGCAGGAATCGCGGTGGCACTCATGGCGCTCGGCCCCGACCGCTTACCGCT
>WLOZ01000166.1 GCA_009699025.1 Actinomycetota bacterium | reverse complement strand
TCGAAGTCGAGCGCGTGGGAGGAAACCCCCAGCAGCCACGCGGCATCCCGGGGCGGCAGCCGCTGCGACGACGCCCACACGTGAGTGCCGCCTGAGTCCGCCTCAGCGAGGAGGGACCGGGTGATCACGGCCGACTCCGCAGCCAGTCCCCCCACTCCAACGCCCAGCGAGTCCGAGAGCCCCACCAGGCACATTTCCTGCACCTCGACGGGCACCACCACCTGTGCGGCCGCGAACTGCGCCAGCGCCTCTTCGGCAAACATGGGCCAAGCCTGACGACCCGAGCGCCTGTGGGGGAAGCGCCGCGTTCCGTCCGCTCGAACGAATGATTTCCCCGCGGCGCCAACAAGCGGCAGCATGAGAGCAGTGGGTCATCGCCTCGGCACGACTTGCGGCACGATTCTAGGCACGAGTGACGGCCACGACCACATGAGGAGGACCCAGGTGAGCGATGCCGGCGAAGACTGACCGCCGCCACCGCCAGGGCCAAGAGTCGCGGCAGCGCATCATCGATGCCGCGCTGGCGATCGCCGCTGAGCGGGGCTACGACGGTACGACCGTCGCCCTCATCACCGAGCGCGCCGAGGTGCCTGCAAGCTCTGTGTACTGGCAGTTCAAGAACAAGGATGAGCTGCTGGCCGAGGCGCTCGACTACAGCTACCGCACCTGGCGGCGCGAGGGCCCCACGTGGCAGCCCGCGAACTACTCAGGCTCTCCGCGAGAGCGGATCATGACCCGGCTGCGACTGTCGACCGGCTCGATCGAGACTGAGCCCGAGTACTGGCGCCTCGGACTTATGGTCTCCATGCTGCGCAAGACCCGTCGAATCGCCGCCCAGGAGCGGTTCATGCTGGTGCGTCAGGAGACGATTCTCATCCTCGATGAGTGGTGGCGCAGCGTACTGCCGCAAATCGGCGAGGACGCCCCGGCGCTCACCGACCTGCTCTCCCGCTCGTATCTCTCGCTGGTGGACGGGCTCTTCGTCGCACACCGCGCGACCCCATCCCTCGACCTCCAGCGCCTGTGCGCCCTGGTGGGCGAGGGGATGGCCGATGCGGCGCAGAAGTGGGCTAGCGACGTTCCAGGCTCACTGCAGCACGTACATGAGCCGGTGGAGCCCGCGGTCGAGGCAGCACTCGAAGGCGCGAGCGACGACTCGCGCGAGCGCCTACTCCGGGCAGCAGAGGAGATTGCCTCCGAGCGTGGCTATAAGGGCACGACGATCTCCCGCATCTGCAAGCAGGCCGGGCTGCCGGCCAGCTCGGTGTACTGGTTCTTCGCCGACAAGGACGAACTGCTGGCCGAGGTCGTCCAGCACAGCTGGGACGAGTGGAGTGCCGCCCAGCCAGCGTGGAACCCGCCCGAGCCCGGCCAGACCTGGGACGCCGCACTGCGGGCCATCCTCCGACGCTCGGTGCGCAGTCTCCTCGACGCTCCCTCGTTCATGCGCATCGGCCACATGCTCACCCTCGAGCAGCACAGCGAGGATGTCGCCGCGCGTGCCCGGTTCCTCGTGATCCGCAAAGGAATTGAAGAGGGGATCGCCGGCTGGTTCGCCGAGTTCCTCCCGCCCGCGGCAATCGATGCCGAGCCCGCCCTGCCCCACGTGCTCGCCCAGACCCTCATCGCGGCAACCGACGGGTTCTTCATAGGTCACCAGATTGACGATGCCGAGCCATCGGTGCCTGGATTCGTCGAGTTCCTCGTCGACATCCTCGCCTCGACGGTCGCGCGGGCCACCGAGTCGGAAGTGCACTGACGTGCCCACTGTGCTCCGCTTCTCCGGGAAGGTCGTCGTCGTTGCCGGCGTCGGCTCAGGACTGGGAGCCGACATCACCCGTCGAGCCCCAGTGAACGACCTAGTGACCTTCGCCGACGATGAGCTCGGCGCGGGCGGGGCCTGACCAGACAGTGCATTCGTGGAGGCGAACCACGAAGGCTGAGGACCTCGACCGAATTGTCGACGAAGGCCCGGCGGACCTGCTGCAGCACTTCGACTTCGCCTTCCACGACGAAGCCGTACTACTCCGCTCCTCCCCTGCTGTAGCGGACGATGCGCATGCGGTTCTTCTCTCAGGCCCTTCTAGCGGCCTTGTCGACCTTCGCGGACACTCGGGATGAACAGACGCGCAGCTCGCGGACCCAGTCGATAATCTGCTCGCCGGGCGCCGGGTGCGGCAGGTCGGTGAGCCGCAGAATCAGCAGTGGCTGAGACTGTGAGTCGAGCACTGCCACCGCCAGCGAGTGCGGCTCGTAGGTCTCCTCGGGCACCACGTCGACCGGGTCGTAGCTGCGCGACCACGCCACGATCGCTCCGCGCAGCCCTCTCTCCTGAGCGGGCGTGAGGTGATCGGAGTCCGTGTAGGCCCGCACCGCCGAGTAAAAATCGAGCTCCTGGTCCGCCGGGATTCGCGACATGGAGAACCCCCGGATGCGGGCCTTCTCCAAGCGCCGCTTCAGGGTTGCCTGAGTGTCGGCGTCGCGCGCGCCACTTCGCTCGATCCATCGTGCCGCAGCCTCCTCCCCCGCCCACGCCACGTACTGCTCGCCCAGGGGAGCCATCAGGGGAATGCGGGAGCCGAGGATCGGGCCCGTGGACAGCTCATCGCCGGTCCCGGCTGCACCGACGAAGACGAGGTCATGGCCCACGGCGGCGATCACGTCGCAGCCGACTCCGAGACGATGGCTCAGTTCCTCGACGTCCTCACGGACCACCTCCGCCAGCCGGATCGCCATCACCAGGTCAGGTGACGACGAGGCAACGAGCGACGACAGCGTGAAGCGCCCATAGCCGCCCTGGAAGAAGAGCAGCGGGGTCTCGGGGGTCAGCACGTCCATGTCGCGAACGTGACCCATGACGAGGTAGTGATCGCCTGCCTCGGCGATCGAGTGCACGCCGCACTCCAACCATGCGACGGCGCCGTCGATGATCGGGGCTCCTCCTGCCGATGGCTCCCACCCCACGCCTACCCACTTGTCGTCGGCCCGCGACGCCATGCGCCGGCACAGCGGCTCCTGCTCGGCGGACAGGACGTTCACGCAGAACACCTTCGCCTCGCGGAGTCGCGCGAAGGTGGTCGACGTCGTCGTGGGGAGGTAGGCCACAAGGGGCGGGTCGAGTGAGACCGACGTGAAGGACCCCACGATCATCCCGACGGGCTCGCCGTCGACGACAGCCGTGACGAGCACCACCCCCGTGGGGTAGTGACCCATCACCTCACGGAAGCGCAGATGGTCGAGCTCGGTCATGGCTCTTCTCCGGGTGTCGCCGGATCAGCCCTGAACGCGCTCGTGACCCCAGAAATTGGGCGCGTCATACCGCGAGGGACGCCACGTCTCGTCGTCGATCAGCACCCCGCCAGTGCCGTACTCGATCTGGAATCCCGAGGGACTAGTCATGTAGAACGACATCATCTGATCGTT
The DNA here is from genome assembly GCA_009699025.1 of Actinomycetota bacterium. The sequence continues at coordinate 1,977 of WLOZ01000166.1, read as the reverse complement.
GGAGTGACGCCCGAACGTGAGCACCAGCGGAGCGGCCTTCTCCTTGACGACCTTGTCATAGGCGCGGCCCACGATGTCGATGTCGTCGACCTCGAACATGATGTGGCCGATCCCCTTCGGCGCGTCGGGAACCGGCGCGAAGGCGAAGGAGTGGTGCCGCTCGTTGCAGTGCGTGAAGGTTGCCTGTATCGGCCCGAAGTCGATGAAGTCGCTCAGCTTGAAGCCCAGCACGTCGAGGTACAGGTGCCGAAACGGCTCTTCCTCGTTCACGAGCTGGAACACGTGGCCGAGTCCGCCGTCACCGGTGAGGAAGTTGGCGCCGGTGGGCGAGACGAACTTGCGCTTGTCGTTGAGCTGTCCGTAGAAGAGCTCAAGGCGCAGGCCGTCGGGGTCGGTGAAGCTCACCAGCTCGGTGACGCTGCGCTGGCGCGCCAGCTCGCTGCCCTCCCGAGTCACCTCGTAGCCCGCCGCCTCAACCCTCGACGCCAGCTCGGCGAGCTCGGCGGCACCATCGACCTCCCACCCCAGGACCGTAACCCCCTCGGCGTCCCCGCGCTGGACCTCGAGGCGGTAGGCCTTCTCGTCGTTGCGCAGGCGCAGCCGCTCGTCGGTGCGGTCGGCGACCTGCAGACCCAGCAGGTCGCACGCGAACGCCTCCCACGCGACGAGGTCGCCGGTAGAGATGATGCAGTACCCGAGGGTGCGGACCTCTGCTGCCATGGTGGGGCTCCTTTGCTGGTGGTTCGACACGTGCCTGAAGTGGAGTGGGACCTTGCTCAGCGCCTGCTTGGGCAGCACCCCGAGATGATCCTGAGAGGACAGTACGGAGGGTGTGCCCGTCGTGCTTCAAACATGTGCCAGTGGTCGGAACGTGGGCAGGCGCCCCGACAACGTGCGACGAGACTAGCGACTCGTGATCGCCGCAGCCGCGTCCGATCCCAGGTCGATCGCGATGCGGCGGGCCGCGTTGCGCACGAGGTTCGACAGGCCGTCGAAGTCGAACCGGCTGGCAGAACCGACGACCGACACCGCCGCGATCACCTTGGACCCGGTCATCACCGGGGCCGCGACGGCAACCACTCCCCGGCACGCCTCCTCGCGATCTACGGCAAATCCGACTTCGCGGATTCGACGCAATTCGCTTGCGAGGCGACCAGGCTCGGTGATCGAGTACGGGGTGCGACTCGACAGGCCCTCCTCGAGGACCTCCCTCACGCGCGCCGCAGGGCTGAACGCCAGCATCGCCTTGCCCGATGCGGTGACACTCGCCGGCAGCCGGCCACCCACCGAGGACGGCACCCGAATCGACCGCGAACCGCTTACCTTGTCGAGGAACAGCACGTCCGACCCGTCGAGCACGGTGAGGTGCACGACCTGCCGGGACTGCACGAACACCTCCGTGAGCCACGGCGCAGCGATCTCGCGCAGTCCGCTCGGCCAGCGGTGCTGCACCGTGTTGCCCAGCTCAAACAGCCGCCACGAGAGTCGGTACCCGCGACCCTCGCGCTCGACGAGCTCAGCCTCCTCAAGTAGCGAGAGCAGCCGGAACGCCGTCGACTTCGCCACACCGGCCTGACGCGCCAGCTCGCTCACGCCGAGGACCGGCCCTCCCGACCGGAACACGTCGAGCAGTCGCAGCGCCTTCGTCACCGATGCCGTTGACCCTCCTTCAGCCACCAGCTCAATCTGAGCAGTCATCGCAGGTCCTCCCGAGAGTTGCCGAGCATGGGATCAGTACAGGGTGCCGAGGGCGATGTCGCCACCGAACTCGTTCACGCCCCACCCCACGTAGATGGGCTCGCGCACGTTGCACACGTGGCTGCCGCCCGCGTGCAGGTCGCGCCAGAAGCGCTCGAGCGGGCGACCGGTGTCGGTGTGGATGGCCGAGGCCCCACCCATGCGGTAGAGCTCGTCGATCGCCGTGACCACGCGGTCAACCCCCCGCACCATGTCGCGACGGGCGGTGATGCGCTGGGT
>WLOZ01000165.1 GCA_009699025.1 Actinomycetota bacterium | reverse complement strand
CAGATTCACGGCGGGGTGGCGCAGGGCATCGCCAATGCGCTGCTCGAGGAACTCGTCTACGACGAGCATGGCAACCTGCTCACCACCTCATTCCTCGACTACCTGCCACCCACCGCGTGCGAGGTTCCGTTCATCGAGTTGCACCATCTCGAGACGATGACCGATGCCACCCTCACGGGGGCCAAGGGAGTGGGCGAGGGTGGCACGATCGGAGCCCCGGCCGCGATCCTCAACGCCATCACTGACGCACTGTCGGGCTATGGCATCGATGTCAACGAGATGCCCGCGACGCCTTCGCGGCTTCGCGGAGCGATCCGAATCAAGGAGGGAAAGCGATGACGGCGAAGATGGGCATCACGCTGAAGGTCAATGACTCGGAGTACGTCCTCGACGTCGAGCCGCGCAAGTCTCTCGCTGACGCGATCCGGGAGGATTGCGGGCTCACTGGCACCCACCTCGGCTGTGAGCACGGTGTCTGCGGGTCCTGCACGATTCTGTGCGACGGCGAGCCTGTGCGCTCGTGCCTGATGCTCGCCGTTCAGGGAGCCGGCCGCGAACTGCGCACGGTGGAAGGGTTGTCGCCAGACGGTGAGACCCTTCACCCGGTTCAGGATGCGTTCTGGAAGCACCACGGGCTGCAGTGCGGCTTCTGCACGCCCGGCTTCCTCATGCTCGCAGCGTCGCTCGTCGAGCGCGAGACTGCTCCCGATGACGATGAGCTCGACCACCTGATCGCATCGAACCTGTGCCGCTGCACCGGTTACCAGAACATCCGCACGGCCATCAGGGCAGCGATCGAGGAATCGCGGGCATGATCGGTCGGTCTCTGCCGCGCCTGGAGGATCGGCCGCTGCTGATGGGTCGAGGGCGCTTCGCCGCTGACCATGCGCTGCCCGGACAGGTGCACCTTCGGGTCGTGCGATCGTCGGTCGCGCACGGAGTGATCCGATCAGTTGACCTGCAGCAGGCTCGGGAGCTTCCCGGGGTGCTCGGTGCGTGGTCGGCCGCCGATGTCGATCTACCGGTGATCGAGTTCCGTCAGGTCGCGTTCCCCGAGATGCTGCCCTATCGACAGCCGGTCCTCGCCCTAGACCGTGTTCGATACGTGGGCGAGCCGGTCGCGATTGTGGTGGCGACGGACAGGTACATCGCCGAAGACGCCGAGGAACTGGTGCGCGTCGAGATTGATGACCTTCCCGTGGTGCTCTCGGCGCTGGAGGAGCCCGGTGAGTTCGACGACCTGAACGACACCGCTGCCCTGGACTTCACGTGGGCCTACGGCGATGTCGAGGCAGCCATGGCCGCGGGCCTGCGCATCGTGGAGGTCGAGGCCCGCATTGGGCGTCACTCGGGGATTCCGTTGGAGTGTCGTGGAGCGGTGGCGTCGTTCGACCCTGCCAGGGGCATCCTCGACTTCTACGGCGCCGCCAAGGTGCCCCACTACAATCGCGATGCCTTGAGCGCCATGCTCGGAATGGCACCGTCGCACGTCGTCCTGCACGAGGGTCACGTCGGCGGCGGATTCGGAATTCGGGGTGAGCTCTACCCCGAGGACGCGCTGGTGTGTTGGGCGTCGCGGAGGCTGGGCCGACCAGTCTCGTGGATCGAGGACCGACGCGAGCACTTCATCAGTGCCAACCACTCGCGTGATCAGGTGCACCGCCTGCGCGCGGCGGTGACTCCTGAAGGTGTCATTGTGGCCCTCGACGATGAGTTCTGGCTCGATCAGGGCGCCTATGTGCGCACCCACGCGGCCACTGTTCCCACCCTCACGGCCTCGATGCTGCCGGGCCCCTACCGCATTCCCAACTACCGCGTCTCCTGCCATGTCCGACTCACCAACAAGACGCCGGCCGGCACGTACCGGTCGCCCGGACGCTACGAGGGCACCTTCGCCAGAGAGCGGCTGATAGACCGCATTGCTGATGAGTTGGGGCTCAACTCGATGGACGTCCGCCGCCGCAACTTCATCGCGCCGGAGGAGATGCCGTTCTCGCGACCGCTTCAGGCGCTCGGAACGCATGTCGAGTACGACAGTGGTGACTACGCCCTCCTCGTCGACCGATGTGAGGCCGAGTGGGGGCTGGCTGAGGTCGAGGAGGATGTCCGGCGACGGAGGGAAGCCGGTGAGCTCGTCGGGCTTGGTCGTGCCTTCTTCGTCGAGAAGAGCGGACTAGGGCCCTTCGAGGGGGTACGCGTGACGGTCGATGAGTCCGGCCACATCACCATCTCCACAGGGGGATCGTCCGTCGGCCAGGGGTTCGAGACCGTGATCGCCCAGGTCTGCGCCGAGGTACTGGGAGTGCCCATTGACCGTATGACCGTGACCCATGCCGGCACCGGGGACATCGAGTACGGCATGGGCGCCTTTGCCAGTCGTCTGTCCGTGATGGCTGGCAGTGCCACGCTGCTGGCGGCCCAGTCAGTTCTGCGGAAGGCTGTGGCTGCCTTCGCCGCGATGAACGAGGTCGCCGAACGTGATGTCGAGCTCGTCGAGGGCAAGGTCCGTGTCGTCGGATCGCCTGACACGGCGGTCGAACTTGGCGCAGTCGCGCGCGCGCTGCGCCCCGTCAGCGCCCGCGGCCTGGGTCAGGAGCCCGGGCTCACTGCGGAGGAGTGGTTCTACTCCGATCACATGAACTACCCCTACGGCTACCACGTGGCGCTGATCAGCATCGATCCCGAGGTATTCCAGCCCACCATCGAGCGATTCTGGGTCGGGTACGACATCGGCCGAGCAATCAATCCGATGCTCGTCGAGGGACAGATCCGCGGCGGTGCCGCTCAGGGTCTCGGCGGTGCTCTCTACGAGGAGTTCAGGTATGACGAGAACGGCCAACCTTTGTGCACCTCCTTCATCGACTACATGATGCCCACGGCGGCCGAGGTGCCACCGATAGAGATCCTGCTCACCGAGGACGCGCCGAGTCCCTTGAACCCCTTGGGGGTGAAGGGGGCAGGAGAGGGCGGAACCACTGCCTTCGGTGCCGCCGTAGCGTCGGCACTCGACGCTGCCTTAGGTCGATATCGTGTGACGTCGATACCCGTCGGCCCTGCCGCCGTGCGGGAGTGGCTCAGCGAGAAGGAGTGGCCGTGATCAAGGAATCCCTCGTGCCCAGTGGCGTCGAGGCCGAGGCGACGATCCGGCGCCTTGGGGCTGTCGTGCGAGAGGCCCGCAAGCAGCAGGGGCTGACGTTGACCGCGCTCGCAGACCAGACCGGGGTGAGCGTGTCGATGCTCAGCATGCTGGAGCGTGGAGTGGCCAGCCCGTCGATCGGGACCCTCGTCTCGGTTTCGTCGGCGCTGGGACTGCACATGGCAAACCTCTTCGCCCAGGATCAGCAGGAGCGCGACCCGGTGTCGCGTCGAAAGGAGCAGATCGTCTATCAGACAGCCGAGGGCGTCACGCGTCGGATCGTGCATAACGACAATGGGCACGGGCTCGAATTCGTGGTCAACGAGTACGAGCCGGGCACCTCGAGCTCAGGCAAGCCGGTGCATCACAGCGGCACCGAATTCGGGATGGTGATCTCGGGAACGCTGACCGTCAGCCTCGACGGCGTCGACCAGGTACTGCGGGCAGGTGATGGGATCACCTACGCCTCACAGGTCCCTCACGTCATCTCGAACCATGGGCGCACGCTTGCCCGCGCCATCTGGATCAACCTCGACTCCTAATCGAGCTCCCTGGCCATGCGCGAGGCCATCCGACGCGGCCTCGTCCAGGTTCTCGTCGATGAGACTGTCGTCGACCTGTGCCAATGACACTCCTAGGCTCGCAGCATGATGACCGGTGCCTCGCGACTCCTGATCGCGGCGCTGGTGGTGATCACGGCGCTGGGAACTGTCGTTCAAGCGCGCATGAACGGCGAACTCGTCGTGATCACGGGCAATCCGTTCGAGGTGGGAGCGCTCAACCTCGGGGTGGCCATGGTGGTGGCGACGGTCTTCGTCCTCTCCCGCACACCCCTCCGACGGTCGTGGAGGGCGATGTCGCGGTTACTGCGTGGTGGCCAGATCCGGTGGTGGGAGTGCCTGGCCGGTGTCTGTGGCGCCTACTTCGTGACGACCCAGTCGGCCAGCGTGCCGGTTCTCGGCGTTGCGGTCTTCACCGTGTCGGTGGTGGCGGGACAGACGTCGAACTCGGCGCTGCTCGACCGACTCGGCTTCGGCCCGGCCGGACGCCAGCCGGTAAGCGTGCTGCGACTACTCGCGGCGGTGCTGGCCGTAGTGGCCGTGGGGGTGTCGGTCTCAGATCGCTTGGGCGTCTCGAATGTCGAGGACGGAAGGCTTGCCCTGGCCTTCGCGCTGCTGGCGCTCTCCGCGGGTGTGGTGAGCGCCTTTCAGGCGGCGCTCAACGGGCGTGTGGGTCGCACGGTGGGGCATCCCCTCATCGCGGGATGGCTGAACTTCGCCGTCGGCTTCTCCGTGTCGCTTCCGGTGGCTGCCCTGCTGTCATCGACGACCGGGCGAAGTCTGGGCTCGCTGCCGTGGGATCGGCCCTGGCTGCTCGCCGGAGGTGTGCTGGGAATGCTGTACGTCATCACTGTGGCGTGGGCCACCCGTCCGCTGGGGCTGCTGCTGGCCGCGGTTCTGTCGGTGGTGGGCCTGCTGGTGGGGGCCCTGCTGATCGACCTCGTGGCGCCCACGGCCGGCACCCAGTTCGGCTGGCACCTGGTGGCGGGGGTGCTGCTCGCGCTCGCGGCAGCGGCGATGGCCGCGCTGGGGCGAGCCACCGGCCGATGAGTGTGAAGTGCCGTGCGCGGTGGGCCTGTTCGCGTCCTGGGTGACGGTCGTGTTGCGATTCCGCGACGAAGGGGGGGAGGTGCTTGACATCCTTGTCATACAGACGACAAAGTTTGCCTACTGCCCGCCCCTGTACGAGGAGCTGAATGAAGCCGCCCGCGTTCGAGTATCGAAGGCCCGGGAGCGTCGCCGAGACGCTCGCGGAGCTGGCCGAGCACGGCTCGGACGCCTCGCTGCTCGCGGGGGGCCAGAGCCTGATTCCGCTGCTCAACCTGAGGCTCTCGCGGCCCGAGGTGGTGGTCGACATCAACCGCGTGCCGGGCCTCGACGGCATCTCGGTCGACGCGACGATGGTGACGGTGGGAGCGCTGGTGCGTGCCCGTGACCTCGAGCGCCACGCTGAGTCGGCTCGCGCGAATCCTGTCATCTCCGCCGCGCTCGCCCACGTCGCCCACCCCCAGATTCGCAATCGCACCACCATCGGCGGCAACGTGTCGCACGCCGACCCGTCGTCCGAGCTGCCGGCCGTGCTGGCCGCGCTCGACGGCCGCGTGCGACTCAACTCGGCCGAGGGCGTTCGTGAGATTGGCTGGGACGAGTACTTCGTGACCATCTTCACCACCGCCAAGCAGCCGCACGAGATGCTGACCGAGGTCCTCTTCCCGATTCATCCCGGGTGGCGGTTCTCATT
>WLOZ01000164.1 GCA_009699025.1 Actinomycetota bacterium | reverse complement strand
GTCAATCAGTCCGGGGGTCGACGCACTGACGAACAGGCCGATGACTACCGTAGGAGCCACGACTTCAGGAGGGCCATCGCATGAGTTCTGCCACGGAGCAGCCAGGGGAGACCACCCCTGACCCTCACACCACCGCCGGCAAGATCGCCGACCTTGGCAGTCGCCGCGCCGAGGCACTTGGTCGCCGTCAGGCCGCCGTCGACAAGCAGCACGCCAAGGGCAAGCAGACGGCCATGGAGCGCATCCTCGCCCTGCTCGACGACGACTCCTTCCAGCAGCTCGACGGCCTCGCGCGTCACCGCTCGATCGCGTTTGGACTCGAAAAGACACGGCCCTACGGCGACGGCGTCATCACCGGCTACGGCACCATCGATGGCCGTCCAGTGTGCGTGTTCGCACAGGACTTCACCGTGTTCGGCGGGTCCCTCGGCGAGGTCTTCGGCGAGAAGATCGTGAAGGTGATGGACCTCGCCATGAAGATCGGCTGCCCGGTCATCGGCATCAATGACTCCGGCGGCGCGCGCATCCAGGAGGGCGTGGTGTCGCTCGGCCTCTACGGCGAGATCTTCCGGCGCAATGTGCACGCCTCGGGCGTCATCCCGCAGATCTCGTTGATCTTGGGCCCGTGTGCCGGTGGCGCTGTGTACTCCCCCGCCATCACCGACTTCACCGTCATGGTCGACCAGACGTCGCACATGTTCATCACCGGCCCCGACGTGATCAAGACCGTCACCGGCGAGGACGTCGAGTTCGAGGATCTCGGCGGCGCGCGCACGCACAACACCAAGTCTGGGGTGGCCCACTACATGGCCTCCGACGAGTCCGACGCGCTCGACTACGTGCGAGCGCTGCTGTCGTACCTGCCCAGCAACAACCTCGACGAGGTGCCGTCGTTCGCGGTTGAGGCCGACCTCGAGATCAACGAGCTTGACCTCGAACTCGACACGCTCATTCCCGACTCGCCCAACCAGCCCTACGACATGCACACCGTCATCGGGCACATTGTCGACGACGGCGAGTTTCTCGAGGTGCAGCCGCTCTGGGCGCCCAACATCCTCATCGGTTTCGGCCGGGTCGAGGGGCGCTCGGTCGGAGTGGTGGCCAACCAGCCCATGCAGTACGCGGGCACTCTCGACATCGACGCCTCCGAGAAGGCGGCTCGCTTCGTCCGCACGTGCGACGCGTTCAACGTTCCGGTACTTACCTTCGTCGACGTGCCCGGCTTCCTGCCCGGCACCGATCAGGAGTGGAACGGCATCATCAGGCGCGGCGCCAAGCTGATCTACGCCTACGCCGAGGCCACCGTGCCCCTGGTCACCGTCATCACGCGCAAGGCCTACGGCGGCGCGTACGACGTGATGGGAAGCAAGCACCTCGGGGCCGATATCAACCTCGCGTGGCCCACCGGCCAGATCGCCGTGATGGGCGCGCAGGGGGCGGTCAATATCCTGTATCGGCAGGAGTTGCGCGACGCCAGCGATCCCGAGGCCGAGCGCGCGCGACTGATCGCCGAGTACGACGACACCTTGGCCAACCCGTACATCGCCGCCGAGCGCGGCTATATCGACCGCGTCATCCTGCCGTCGGAAACGCGCGCGATGGTGGTGCGGGCGCTGCGAGCGCTGCGAGGCAAGCGCGCCAGCCTGCCGCCCAAGAAGCACGGGAACATTCCGCTCTGATGTCTGACACCCCCGAGGCTGCCACCGAGCCCCTACTGCGCGTCGTGCGAGGCACTCCCGACGACGCAGAACTCGCCGCGATGGTGGCGGCGGTGGCGGCCCTGCTGTCGGAGTCCGGCTCAGTCGATGAGGGCACTCCCTCGGCCTGGGGTGAGCGAGCGTCACTGCTGCGGCGCCCACTGCCGCACGGACCCGGTGCATGGCGCTCGTCGGCACTGCCCCGCCGATGACGCGCATCACCCTGGTGCTGGCGTCGGCGTCGCCGGCGCGACGCGCACTGCTGCGAGCGGCCGGTGTCGACCCTCTCGTCATTGTCAGCAGCGTCGATGAAGACGCCATGGTCGCCGATCTCGCCGTCGACGACCGTGACAGCGTCACGATTGCCGAAATGTTGGCGGCCGCCAAGGCCAACGACGTGCTGCAGCGGGCCCGCTCGCTCGGGTCCGGCCCCACCCTGGTGCTCGGTTGCGACTCGGTGCTCGACTTCGACGGACAGTCGCTGGGTAAGCCGCGCGACGCCGACGACGCGGTGCAGCGCTGGCGGGCTATGCGCGGGCGCGAGGGAGTGCTCGTCACCGGGCACGCCCTCCTCGACGCGTTCGGCGGCAGCACCCAGATCGCCACCGCCCGCACCGTGGTGCGGTTCGCCGAGCCCACCGACGCCGAGGTCGAGGCCTACGTCGCCACCGGCGAGCCGCTCGCGGTGGCCGGGGCGTTCACACTCGACGGTCTGTCGGCCCCCTTCATCGACAGTATCGACGGCGATCCCTCGAACGTGATCGGCCTGTCACTGCCGCTGCTACGACGCCTGGTGCGATCGGCCGGCCACGAGTGGACCAACCTCTGGGCCGAGCGGGCCTGACCACTTCCGCTGGCCCCCCGCATTCCTAGCCCTAGGTCGGGGTTCCATACCCGCCGCCGCCCGATGTCTCGACGCGCAGCACCGACCCAGCGAGTAGCACCACCGACGCCTTCGTGGGCGCGGCCCGCAGGGTTCCATCTGGGTCGATGATCCAGATGCGAGTCTCGCGACCGGGTGTGCCGCCCTCGCGGCCCTCAGGGGCGAAGTCAGCATTGGTCTGCTCGGCGTAGAAGGTCGCCCGGGCGTCGTGCCCGAGGATCTGGTAGTCACGCCGCAGCCCCATACCACCGTTAAATCGACCTAGCCCCCGCGACTCGGGCATCAGCTCCGTACGCAGAACACGCACGCTGTAGTTGGTCTCCACGACCTCAGCCGACATGAGCCCCACGTTCGACATGTAGGTGTCGACACCATCGATGCCGTCGCCGACAGACGTCGCACCCGTACCGCCACCCACGACGTCAGCCATCACTGATGCTCGCCCGGTAATGGGAGAGACGCTCTCAATGTTGCAACCGAAGAACGCCACGGTGCTGCTGGCGACGGCCAGCTCGGGCCAGAGCCGGCCCATCGCCCGGATGAGGGTGTCGGCGAGTCGCTGGCAGGTGTTGTGGCGCACTGACACCGCCGCTGGCCACTCGGGGTTGAGCACCGACCGCGGGGGACACTCAATTGTCAGCGCGCGCAGGAGTCCGTCGTTGGCACCGATGTCGGGTGCCACCATCGAGCGCACCGCGTAGACCACCGATGCACGAGTGCTCGCCCAGGGCACGTTCATGGCCCCAGCAACTTGGCCCGCCGAACTCGAAAGGTCAACCCACAGGTGATCACCTCGCTTGACGACCCGGGCAGCCACTCGCGTGGGAGGCCCCTCGCGCCCGTCATCGTCGAGGAAGCCCTCGGCCTCCGCCTCGCCGTCGGGCAGCGCAGCTAGCGCGTGGCGCACCGCCACCTCGGTGCGGTCGAGCATGAGTGCGATAACCGTCGCCACCGTGCGCCACCCGTACACCTCGTCAAGCTCGAGCAGCCTTGCCCGGCCCAGTGAGCACGCTGCGCGCTGGGCCCGCAGGTCACTGACCGTGCTGAGCGGGTCGCGCACGTTACTCGAGATGACCGAGATCAGGTCAGGGCTCTCATGACCGGCGATATTGAGCCGAACCGGGGCGAAGACGAGCCCCTCGGCGAACAGGTCACCCAGCGCCGGACCCTCACTGCCCGGGTTCACCCCGCCCACGTCGAGGTGGTGCGCTGCCGTTCCTGCCCACGCGACCAACTCCCCCGCGAGGAACACCGGCGCGACCACGTTGATGTCGGGGAGGTGCATGGCTCCGCGGTAGGGGTGATTGCACAGGAATACGTCGCCATCAGCGATGGAGTCACCCCACTCGGCGATCACACTCTTGACCACCAGCGACATCGCACCAAGCTGGGCGGGGATGTAGTCGGCCTGTGCGAAGAGGTCGCCGTCGCGGGTAAACAGGGCGCAGGAGAAGTCGTCCATATCGCGGATGATGGGGCTGTAGCTCGAGCGCTTGAGCACCGCTCCCATCTCCTCGGCGGCCGACAGCAGCGCCGACGACACCACCTCGTAGGTCACCGGGTCAACATCGCTCATGACAGCTCCTCCACCCGCAGGTCACCACTCGACAGCACGGTCGCGCGCTGTCGGTCCAGCACGAGGGTCGTCGCGTCCATCTGGTGAATGAGGGCCGGACCATCAACCACGTTGCCAGGAACCAGGCGCTCGCGGTCCCACACGGGAACGGTCGCCTCCGTGCCCCCGGGGACGGTGATCTCACGCTCGGCGAGCAGTGCCGCTAGATCGGGAACCTCCCCACCGCCGACGCGCGGCAGCTCGACGACGGCGGCCACCCCGCCCACGGCGGCGAGGCGCAGGGTCACCACCTCCACCTCCTCGCTCGGGCTGAAGTGGCCGTACCGCTCGTGGTGCAATGCGTGGAAGAGGGCTGGCAGCTGCTCGAGATCTGCTGCGGTGACACCCGGTAGTTCCACTGGCAGCTCATACCCCTGACCGAGATAGCGGCAGTCAGCCATGGGGCGAATGGTGACCGCGTCGGCGGACACACCGTCGGAGACGAGTTGCGCTACCAGAGCGTCACCCCTCTCGCCGAACCACCGGGCGGCGAGGTCGACGAGCCCCGTCGAATAGGTGCGTAGCACCGTCTGCGCGTCGTCGAGGCGCAGACCGGCCGCGAGCAGCCCCTCAGCCGAGAACAGTCCGGGCCTCTGGGGCACGAGCGCATCCCGCAGGCGCATGTGGCGCAGCAGCAGCCCCACGTGAAGGGGCCCCGCCCCACCGAAAGGCACCAGGGTGAACTCGCGCGGGTCGAGCCCCCGTTCGATGCTCACGGTGCGCAGGGCCCGCACCATGTGCGCCACCGAGATAGCGACGACCGAGTGGGCAGCCTGACGCGCCACCGACTCGGCATCGGGTCCGGTGAGGCCGGTGCGTCCCCCGAGCGCGGCCAGTGCCGCGACCGCGAGTGATCGGTCGAGCTCAAGCCCGCTCGCCAGCGGCACCGAGCCCAGGGTGCCGAGCACCACGTGTGCGTCGGTGAGGGTGGGCGCCGTACCCCCACGCCCGTAGCTCACCGGTCCCGGCTCGGCCTTCGCCGATGCCGGTCCGACGCGAAGGCGCCCGGTGTCGTCCACCCAGGCGATGCTGCCGCCTCCGGCCCCGATCGTGTGAATATCGACGGTGGGAGCGAGCAGAACGTGGTCACGCACCTGCTGCGACGTCGCCAGCGGAACCCGGCCGCCGCGCACCAGGCACACGTCAGTTGACGTGCCCCCCATGTCGAGGCTGATCGTGTTGGCAATGCCGTTCGCAACTCCGAGAGCCACCAGGCCGGCCACGCCTCCGGCGGGACCCGACAG
>WLOZ01000163.1 GCA_009699025.1 Actinomycetota bacterium | reverse complement strand
GCCAAAGAGAGACTCCTGTCGCGACGTGGTGCGTCGAGCAGTGACTCCTGCTCCGCTGTCGACCGTGCTCATCGACATCCTCCTCGGCATCGCGGTGGCCTGGGGGAAAGGAACAGGCATGGGGCACCGACAACGACCTGACCCTGACGGTAGGGGTACCCCGGCGCAAACACAACCAGCCGCGCCGACGACACGCCGACGAGTCTCACTCGACCCCGCCGCAGATTAGCTGAAGTCGTCCGGGGAAATCTGGTCGAGGAACTCGCGGAACTTCTCCACCTCGTCCTCCTCCTCCTCAGGGATCGGAATTCCAGCTTCGTCGAGCACCGCCTCAGCACCGAATATCGGGGTGCCCGTGCGCAGGGCCAGTGCTATCGCGTCAGAGGGCCTCGCACTTACCTCTGCGCCACCGTCGAACACCAGCACGGCGTAGAACACACCATTGGTGAGTTCGGTGATTCGAACGGCCTCAAGAGTGTGGTCGAGGGCCGACACGACATCGCGCATGAGATCGTGCGTGAGTGGCCGAGCCGGCACGACGCCCTGCTGGGCGAAGGCAATCGCGGTGGCCTCGACGGCGCCGATCCAGATGGGCAGGAATCGGTCTCCCTCGACCTCGCGCAGGAGGACGATCGGCTGGTTGGAGGGAGTCTCAACCCGCACCCCGACAACATCAAGCTTCAGCATGCCCCAAGGCTATCCCCGGACGCGCTCAAGCGACAGGCGGAACGGTCAGCCGGAGGGCTGATCGAGGCCAAGACCCTGCCGCAACAGCGTGAGGTGAAGCCGGAGCGACAGGGCGGCTAGCTCGGCCATCGCGCCCTCGGCACGTTCACGGGTCTCGGCGTTTCTGCTTCGGGCCATCGGCGACACCACCTGATGCACCAGCGCGGCCTGCCGCTCAGCCGCGAGGCGGAAGGGCCGCAGGTGCCTCACCTCAAGCCCGAACGACAGCATCTGGGCAACCGTTGAGGCGACCACCACCGCGTCAGCGTCGAAGTGGCGGCCATGGGCGGCCACCAGTCCGGCCGCCTCGAGTTGCTCGAGCGTGGCCTCGTCGAGTCCGGTCTCGGCCAACATTTCCGCGCGCGACAGACGCAGGCGCGGCCTCGACTGCACACTCTGGCCATCGAAGGGCACTCGGCCACCAGTCACGTCGTCGGGCACGCGTGGCCCCAGCGAACCCACCGGCACCGGCGGCTCGAGTCCGCGGTCGATGGCGTCGAGATGGTCGCGAATAACGCGCAGCGGGAGGTAGTGGTCGCGCTGCATGGTGAGCACGTACCTGAGTCGATCAACGTCGACAGCCCTGAACTTGCGGTACCCCGACGACGTGCGCTCGGGTGCGATGAGTCCCTCGGTCTCGAGAAAACGCACCTTCGAGATGGTGACCTCGGGGAAGTCGTCGGCCAAGGCCGCGATTACGTCACCAATGCCCAGCAGTTCACCCTGGCGTGGTCTGGACTGCAGGTCATGCTCTGGCACTACCTCAACCCGCTGCGGCTGGGTGTTCACTCAGCCCCCGAGACCAGGAAGATGAAGCGGTACTTGCCGATCTGAACCTCGTCGCCGTCGGCCAGTAGCACCGCTCTCGACACCAGCACACGGTTGACATACGTGCCGTTGAGGCTTCCAGCGTCTTCAATCGTCCATCCCCCGGAGCTTCGCTTCAGGTCGGCGTGACGGCGCGACACGGTGACGTCGTCGAGGAAGATCTCGGCCTCCGCCGCGCGGCCCGCCGCCATCTGATCGCCCGCGAGGAGGAAGCGGGTGCCCTCGTCGGGCCCGCGTCGCACGATGAGCGCGCACTCCCCCGCCAGCAGGTCGTCGGCGGCAACACCGTCGCGATCGACAAGAGGCTCGGCCGCAACCACGGAAATCGGCCCGCTCTCATCAACCAACGGGATCACCCCCGTTGGTTGGCCCGATTCAAGAGCGGTCCCGCAGTGAGGGCAGAAGCGGTCGTCAGGGTCGAGGGGCTCCGCGCAGAACACACAGTTGAGCGACGACATCGCCCCTCCCTCAGGTTCGACCTCATGTCGAGCCTTTCCCATCGTAGGAACCGCCGCCCACAGGGTCAACGCTCGCGGGCCCGTGTCGCCGACACACCCTCGCCATGAATCACCCGTCTGCCAGCCCTCGCCGCCTATCCGGCAGCGAGGAGGGTCTCGTACTCGTCGGACGAGAGCAGGCTCGGAACCTCGCCCTCGACGAGCACCTCCACGAGCCACCCCTGTCCGTACGGGTCGCTGTTCAGGGTCTCTGGGGCCGTCTCGACCGACTCGTTGCACCGCACCACCTCACCGGTGACCGGCGCATAGATGTCGCTCACGCTCTTGGTCGACTCGACCTCGCCGCACGGCTCGCCCGCGCGCACCGAGGTGCCTACGCGGGGAAGGGTGACGAAGACGATGTCACCGAGGGCCTCCTGAGCGTGGTCGGTGATGCCGAAGCGCACGATCCCGGAGTCGAGCTCGCGCACCCACTCGTGCTCGGCGGTGTAGGTCAGGTCATCGGGGATCATCGCTTCTCCTTCGGTTCTCAGAAGTGCAATGCTGCGACGCACCAGCACTGCGGCGACCCTACTACCGAGAGGAGGCCCGGCGCGGCTCTACGTCTCTGACGAGCCGACGGACCTGTTCGAGATAGAGGATTCCGGCCCACCAGTACAGGGCGGTGCCCCAGATCACGAATGCCCAGCCCACCACCGTCGCGGCGAAGGCGGCGGGCGAGTTGCCGTCTCCGAGGAGGAGGAGGGGAAACGCGTAGAGGAGATTGAACGTGGCCGCCTTGCCGAGGAAGTGCACGGGAAGGGCGGTGAGCCCGCGGGCGCGCAGCGCGGGCACGGTGGCGAGTAGTACGAGGTCGCGCAGTAGCAGCAGCGCCACCAGCCACCACGGGATGATGCCCCTGAGCAGAAGCCCGACCAGTGTGGCGATGATGTAAAGCCGGTCGGCGAGAGGGTCGAGGAGCTGCCCGAGCCGCGAAATCTGGCCGGTGGCCCGCGCGATCGTGCCGTCGAGCCAGTCGGTGACACCTGACACCACGAGGAGCACGATGGCCCAGCCATCGGCCTCAGGTCCCAGGATCAGCCACAGGAACAGGGGAACTCCGAGAAGCCTCGCGAACGACAGCGCGTTTGGCACCGTGAGGACCCGATCGGTGGTGACCTCCGTGGCCTGGACGCCCACCTCAGGCCACCGGAGCGCGGGGGGCCATCAACAGCGGCGTGGCCGGGGGTGAGGCCGGAAGCGAAGCGCGGCGGCGGCGACGGAAGCCCCGGTAGAGCATCCACAGGGCAGGAATGAACAGCAGCACTCCCACCAGCGCGCCTGCCGTCGAAGCCGGATAGATCCGCGAACTAACGAAGCCGAGCACGAGGGTGGCCGCGACCCCCGCTGACCCATCCTCATTCATCACCACGAGTCGGGACCCCTTCGAGACCGTGGCCGACGGCCAGTCGATGTGGGGCGTCACCCCTGATGCGCGCTGTGACCAGAACGACTGGCTGCCGGGCGGGCTCGGGCTACCGGCACCGGGCACCGGCCTGACGGTGGACGTGACTGAGTCGATGGAGGTGACGATGTCGTACGGAGTGCCGTCGAGGTAGCCGAAGAGCGGATCCTCGGGGGCTATTCCGATGAAGAGGGGGCGGCCGTCGTCGCTGCGCGCTCCGAGAGTGAGGGTGCCCAGCTCGCGCTGCAGCGGCGACCCGCCGCTGATGCGGACTCCGTCGACGATCAGCGCCGCGCCGTCGCCAGACAGCCGAGTCGAGTCGCTGGCGACCGAGCCGGTGGCACCGAAGGTGTTCAGAAGGTAGAGGCTCGCCATCAGCATGCCGGTGGCGAGGATAAGCACGACAACTCCGCCGACAACCCACAGCAGGCGCTTGACGACGAACATGGTCCCACGCTAACCCGCGATGGGGGACGTTTCGGGCACGACGCGCCCCACGTCAGGCAAGCGAGCCAACCGCGAGCAGCAAGCGGGTGACATCATCCGCGGTCGTGTAGCGGGCGACTCCCGCGCGTACGACCCCTCCCCCGGCTCGGAGGCCGAGCGCGTCGACCAGATCGCAGGCGTAGTTATCGCCACTCCACACCGCGATCCCCTGCCGGGCAAGGGCCTCGGCAACGTCGAGTGGCGCCATGCCTGCGACCGTGAAGATCACTGTGGGTGCCCGATCAGCGCTCACAGCGGGACCGTGCACCGTGACTCGTGGAGCGTCGTGGAGTCCCTCCTGGAGTAGCGCCAGCAGCCTCGTTTCCTCCGCCGACACGTCGTCGATGGGCGACCCGGTCATGAACTCGGCGGCCGCCGCAACTCCGGCCAGCACCTCGATCTGCGGGGTGCCCGTCTCCCATCGTGCAGGCCCCACGTAGTCGGCCGGACGAACGCGATACGGCTCGACCGAACCAAGAAGTCCGTTGCGCACCGCCAGCACACCGGCGTGGGGGCCGTACCACTTGTACGGGGAGGTGCTGAGCACGTCGACATCAAGCGCCGCCGCGTCGGTGGCCAGATGGGGAACCCGTGCAACGCCGTCGACCAGGATGCGGGCCCCGTACTCGTGGGCAATCGCGACGGCCCGCGCTAGGTCGGGCGCGTGTCCGGTCAGGTTGGATGCTCCCGAGATCGCGACCCACCGGGTGCGCCCATCGCTGCACAACTGTCGGAGCGGCTCGACGTCGAGTGTGCCGTCGACAGGGTCAACTCGAAGCATCTCGACCGTGGCACCCACATCGCGCGCGGCGAGGAGCCAGGGACTGATGTTGGAGTCGTGGTCGAGTTCAGTGCACACGATTCGGTCGCCCGAAACCCAGTGGCGAGACTGGGCACGGGTGAAGGCAAACATCAGATTGGTGGTGCTGGGGCCGAAGACGATCTCATCGGCCTCGGCGCCCACCAGAGCCGCCGTAGCCTCGCGCGCCCGCTGCACCACCGCGTCGCTGGCCACACTGGCGCCAAACACGCCTCCCAGATTCGCGGGGGCTGGCGAGGTCATGTAGTCGGCGATCGAGAGCACGCAGGTGTCGACCGGCAGCGTGCCGGCAGGGCCGTCGAAGCGCGCCCAGCCGTCGGACAGTCCGGGGAAACGGTGCCTGACCTGCTCGCCAACGGGCAGTGGAGTGGGAGTCATGTCTTGATCCTGCCAGTGCCCGGACCCGCTCCGAGGGCAGTGTGCTCTGGAATCCCCCCGGCGCCGGTCGTCAGCCGTCGACAGCGGCCCTGTCGACTGACGCGAGTGCCCCCGACCCGCGTTCGGCTCACCCGGCGCTGACCACTGCAGGGAGGCGGCCCGATCGACGATTCGCTGACGGAGTCATCGCTGGCGAGCACGTGGGCGATGAGTCAGGCAGCAATCGGAACTCGACAGTGCGTCAGGCCGCGCGAGCGAGGGCCGGGAGCGGTAGTCACGACCCACGGGGTGACGTGATCGTGCAGG
>WLOZ01000162.1 GCA_009699025.1 Actinomycetota bacterium | reverse complement strand
TGTTGGCGCCCTTGCCACCGAGCTCGAGGTGGGTGCGCGTGCCGTTGGCCGCCGCCTGCGAGGCAATCATGCGACCGACCGGCGTGGAGCCCGTGAAGGAGATCTTCGCGATATCCGGGTGGTTCACCAAGCGTGCCCCGGCCGTCTGACCGTAGCCCGGCAGCATGTTGATGACACCCTTCGGGAAGCCAACCTCGGCCGCCAGTTCCGACACGCGCAGCGCGGTGAGGGGGGTGAGCTCCGACGGCTTCATCACCACGCAGTTGCCGGCGGCGAGTGCTGGGGCCATCTTCCAGCTCACGAACATCAGTGGGAAGTTCCAGGGCACGATTGAGCCGACCACTCCGAGCGGCTCGCGCACCACGTAGTCGAGAAATCCACGGTCGACGGGAACTACCGACCCGAGGTACTTGTCAGCCATGCCGCCGAAGTAGCGGAACTGCGCTGCGGTGCGGGGCACGTCGAGGCCGCGCGAGTCGCGCAGCGGGTGGCCAGTGTCGCGGGTCTCGAGCAGCGCGAGCTCCTCGGCGTTGGCCTCAATGGCGTCGGCCAGCCTCAGCAGGAGGCGCCCGCGGTCGCTCGCCGCCATGAGCTTCCACTCGGGATAGGCGCGCTTGGCCGCGGCAACCGCGAGGTCGACATCGGCCTCAGTGGCCTCGGCTACCTCGGCAATCAGGGTTCCGTCGTGCGGATCGAACACCTCGATGGTGCGTCCCTCGACACCGTCGGTGAACTCTCCATCGATGAACAGCTGGGTGGGCATCGACATCCGGGGCGACTTTAGAATTCGACGGGGTGAGTCGGGGCCTTGCCACTGGCGATGAGCTCGGGCAGCTCAGGGCTTCCGTTCTCCCACACCAGCAGCATCGAGCGCTTAGGCGAGTAGCCCTGGTGCCGAATGTCGGCGGGCATGGCGCACACGTCGCCCGCCTTCATGACCACGCGTGAACGCACGGCGCCGGTGTCGCGATCTTCGACGTCCCAGGTGATCTGGTCGGAGAGCTGGAGGAACCACTCGACGCGGTCGTTGCCGTGGATGACAGGGAGGATGTACTCCTCGGTGGTGGGGCAGAAGAGCGAGTCCTTGCACACGCTGACCACCGAGGGGTTCCAGGTGACCTGCGAGCGGGCCAGGTAGCTGTAGAGGTTGAAGGCCGCAACCTCCTGCTCAAAGCCGGGCTCGGCCTCGACCAGCGGCTCATCCTGCGGCACGTCGCGGAACATGCGATTGACGGGATGGCCGTTCTCGTCGCTGCGCAGCTCCTCGTCGCCCGGAACGTTGACCATGCGGGCCGCGGCGACGCGGCGCCGGGTGATGGCCGCAACGTTGTTGCCGTTCTTGACGCCGAACGCGGGGCCGGTCTCGTGGGGTGAGGCGAAGGGGTCGAAGGTGGCGTTGGTCCAGTCGTCAAGAATCGCCTTGAACTGCTCGCGGATGATGCCCGACTCAATGTTCTCGCTGTAGTCGAGCTCGGCCTTACGGTAGGAGTCGCTGTAGCGTCCGGCAAAGAGGTCGACGGTGCCGTAGTGGTTCATGGTGCCGAAGATGCCGTCGAAGTTGACGATGCCGTAGAAGAAGTCCCAGGCGATGTCGCGCTGCATGGCACGCAGGAAGGCGTCGACGCTCATGACGTGGCTGCCGGTGGGCCAGCCGATGTACGCGAAGTACTCGTCACGCCGGAAGCTGAACTCGCCGAGGGTGAAGGTGCGGTAGCCCTCGCCGCCGGGCTCCGAGGCGGTGGTGGGGGTGCTGGCGTCAACGCTCATTGTGGTGTCTCCTTGAACGGTTGGTGCGCGGGCTGGGGTCTGGGGTCTGGGGTCGCGAGGGGTCAGGAGGGGTCAGGAGGTCTGGCAGATCTCCGACCAGCGGAACTTGGTGTCGGGCCCGGCGATGGTTTGAATGAGGACGACCGACGCCGACGCGGCGCTCATGCGGTACGCAGCTCCCCGGGGGAGAAGCCCCTGGTGGCCGTGGGAGAGCACCACGCGGCCCATGCGCTCGCCCGGCTCGCCCGTAATCGCCCGCGAGCCCTCGTCACCCTCGGCGACGGTGCTCGCGAGGGTGCGGAACTCGATCTCAACGGAGCCGTCCATGCACAGCGCAAACTGGTCGTGCGACGCGGTGCGCCACTCGCTGGTGCCCTCGGCGCGCACCACCTCGAGCACGTACTCCATGTTCTTGCCCACGGCGACAAGCTCCCACGGCTTGCTGGTGCTGGCCACCTCGAAGACATTGGAAAATGCGTAGTGCCGGGGGTCGTCGTTGATGAGTTCGACCCCGCCCTTGGTGTAATCGGCGAGTGAGCCGAAGACGGTCGTGTACGACGCGGCCTCGACGGCTCCGGATACGTTGGTCGGCCCGGCCATGGGTTCTCCTCGGAACTCGGTGGTCAATGATCACAAAGTGTGCGCTGAGCGAACATGCGTTCGCAGGGTGAACCTATTCGACACCCCGGGCACCCGCGCGTCAACCCCAATCCAGAATGTACCGCGAAAACTGGTGAACCCACCTGTTCGCAGTGCGAAGGTATGTGCGCTCAGCGAACACTTGTGGTAAACCGATCCCATGCCCGTTCCCCCCGCTCCCCCCGCTCCCCCCGCTCTGGCTGCCCCCCGCGCGCCGGAGTTCGTCCAGTCACTCGATCGAGGGCTCGCGGTGATCCGCGCTTTCTCGCGAGATAGGCCACGGCTCACGCTGTCAGACGTGGCCCGGGAGACCGGGCTCACCCGGGCGGCTGCCCGGCGGTTCCTGCTCACCCTGGAGGCGCTGGGCTACGTCGGCAGCGACGGACGACTGTTCTACCTGCGGCCCAAGGTGCTGGAACTCGGGTTCGCGTACCTGTCATCGGCGACGGTGGCCAAGGTGGCCCAGGACCACCTCGAGCATCTCGCCGATCGGCTGCACGAGTCGTGCAGCGCCTCGGTGCTCGACCTGCCCGACATCGTGTACGTCGCCCGTGCCGCCACCAACCGCATCATGACGATTAGCCTCACGGTGGGGGCCCGGCTTCCGGCGCACTGCACCTCGATGGGCAGGGTCCTGCTCGCGTCGCTCGACGAGGAGACTCTCGCGCACTACCTCGCCACGACGGCGTTCCACCCGCTGTCAGACCGCACCATCACCGACCCCCTCGCGATCGGGGCCGAGATTGCGGTGGTGCGTGAGCGGGGCTGGGCTCTCCAGGACCAGGAGCTCGAAACGGGGGTGCGCTCGGTCGCCGTGCCGATTCACGCGGCCGATGGCGCGGTGATCGCGGCGGTCAACGTCAGCGCCCATGCGGCCCGCGTACCGCTCGAGACGCTCACGGGCGAGTTCCTCGAGCAGTTGCGCCGCGCTGCCGTAGCGATCGACCAGGACCTAGCGCATGGCTCGATCACCACCCCTCCGGGGTTGCCAATCCCCTGATGCCCGCCTAGGGCCCCTGTCGATGGAGGACAACGGTGGGCCCGACGACCAGGGCCCGCACCTGAGCCATCAGGTCGGCGATGTCAGGGTCATCGGCGAGCGTCACGCGCAGCGCCCCGCCGCCGGCCCCGGCGATCTCGATCACCTGTCGCTGCGCCTGCTCGAAGGTTCCGAAGATGCCGCTGAGCTCGGGATGCTGATCGCCGACAAACCGACTGTCGCGCGAGGCGCGCGCCTCCGCCTCATTCGTGGTTCGGCCGATCGCCACCGGCACAGCTACGACAACGCGACGAGTGTCGCCGGCTGCGTCAAGGGTGGCTCGAGCGACGCGGATGGCGTCGAGGTGAGCAGCGCGAACCACGTGCACATCGGTGGGATCGTCGACTTCGACAACCGTGCCAGCGGCCACGGAACGTAGGTCGACGGCGAGCTCATCGGCGTTGGCACATTCGCGGGGGACAACAACCGACGCGTATCCGAGGCGGCTGGCCAACACCGTCATGAGCCGATGCCGGGCGAGGTCGTGCTCGGGGTGCAGCGAGATTCCGAGTTCGAGGAGCGCCTCACCATCTTGACCGCCTTGCATCGCCACGCCCTGACCTCCACGATGGAAAGCGGTAGTCGTGCCGAGGAACCCCGGCGCCCACGAACAGTAGAGCGAAGGAGACCGCCACGTCCAGCCATTCGGCCCTCGCCCCCGCTGTGGTGGCTGCGGTGGTTGATCTCGCCGAGCGGCTGAGGGCAGCGGGTGTTCCCGTCTCCACGGGGGAGGTGCTCGACGCAACTCGGGCGCTCGCGGAGGTCGATGTTGATCGGCGCGCGATGGTTCGGGTGTCACTACGCTCGGCCCTCGTCAAGGATGGTGCTCGGTTGCGCGAGTTCGACCGCGCCTTCGACGCCGTGTTCCCGGCCGCGCGCGCGGACGTACGCCAGGGCCCTCCGCCTGACATCTCAGGAGCTGATTCCGAAGGCCGCGACGATGTTGATCATGTCGTCAACGAGCTACGCGACGGGAACATCGAGGCCGTGAGGGAGTACTTCGACTCGGTCGTCGATGAGCACTCCGGCGTTGACCAGGGACGCTCGGTTGAGCACCACACGCAGCGAGTACTCCGCCGAATGGACCTCGCCGAGATCCATCGCCGCTACCTCGCTGGCGCAGGTGAGCAGAGCGAACTCGAACGCCTGATGACTGGAATCGAGGCCCAGCGGGCGATACGGGAGATTCGCGAGCTCATCGAGCGCATGGTGGCAGAGCGAATGATGGTCACGCCTGCGCCGGTCGATCCGAGCCGTCGGGGTGATCTGGCCGACATCGACCTGCTGAGGGCTCGACCCGACCAACTCGCCTCGCTACGACTGGCCCTGCGTCCGTTGGCGCGTCAGCTCGCATCGCGGTTGGGTCAGCGCAAGCGTCGCGGTCGCGGGACGCTCGACATGCGGCGCACGATCCGATCGTCGATGGGCACCGGCGGAGTGCCGCTGTCGCCCGCGCTGAGGCGACGGCGACCTACCCGTCCCGAGCTCGTGGTCCTGTGCGACGTATCGGGGTCAACGGCAGAGTTCGCGCCCTTCACTCTCGCACTCCTGCACGCGGTGCATCAGGAGTTCAGTCGTGTCCGCTCTTTCGTCTTCGTCGACGGAATCGTTGAGATTACCGAGATTCTGGAGTCGAGTCCGGGTGTGCTCGACCCCCGCCATCTCCTTGACCGTCGCGGCCTGGTGGTGGGCGATGGCCGCAGCGACTATCGAGGGGCGCTGCGTGGATTTCTCGAAAAGTGGCCCACCGCGGTGACTCCACGCACAACCGTGCTCATCGTGGGCGACGCGCGGTCGCACGACCGCGAGCCTGCCCTCGCCGAGGTTGCGAGGCTTCAGCACGACGCTCGACGGCTCTACTGGTTCAATCCGGAGCCCGCTGACGAGTGGGACACCGGCGACTCGCGTGTCTCCGAATACGCGGTGCTCAGCACCGCCGTCTTCGAGGTCTCGACTCTGCGTCAACTCGTCGACAGCGTGGCTGAAATCGCCTGAAGTCGGACGCGA
>WLOZ01000161.1 GCA_009699025.1 Actinomycetota bacterium | reverse complement strand
CTGTGTGCGGAAGGCGGGACTTGAACCCGCACGCCCGAAGGCACAGGAACCTAAATCCTGCGTGTCTGCCAATTCCACCACTCCCGCTGTGGTCACGAGTGTAGAGAGCGCTGCCGCACAAGCAGGAACACCCCTGCCACGGCAGCCAGCGAACCCGACACCAGCAGTGGAATGACGCCCCCGCCCGGGCCGACCGTCCACAGCAGTCCAGCCCAGAGCCCGGCGACGAACACCGCTCCGTTGCCGAGCGCCTGGAACACCCCTTGGGCGCGCCCCCGCAGCTCGCTGGGCACGAGGCCGGAGATCCACGCCTTCCCGACTCCGTCGGTGAGCGCAGGAAACAGCCCGTACACCCCGATCAGCACGAACACCCATGGCCCGCCACCCACCAGCCCGAGCCCGAGGTAGCCCACGGCGAACGCAAGCAGCCCGATGCCGTACACCGCGGCCCGCGGGATTCGATCAGACAGCGCACCCGCGGGATACGACGCAAGCGTGTACACGAGGTTGAACAGCACATAGGCGAGCACCACCTGCGTGGTGCTGAAGCCGAGGTCGCTCACCCGCAGCAGCAGCAGCACGTCGGGGAAGTTCACCACCGCGATGGCCACCAGCACGATTGCCACGCGCCAGAAGGGCCGGGGCAGAGGGGTTCGCGCCGGGCCGAACTCAACCGTGGCGATTTTGGGGTCGGAGGTCGCTGCCTCGGCCTGGGGGTCAGGTCCGGGCCTGCTGCGCCGCGGCTCGACGATCATCAGCGTGAGCAGCATCGACGCAATCGCCGGAACTATCGCCCACCACAGCGCCGCCCGCACGTCGTTGTTAAGCAGGGAGAGCGCGAGCAGCGCGAGTAGCGGTCCGATCACGGCGCCTAGGGTGTCGCCCATGCGATGAAAGCCGAAGGCCCGCCCATAAGCCTCCGGGGGCACCGAGTCGGCGATGAGCGCATCGCGCGGCGCCGAGCGCACACCCTTGCCGAGGCGGTCGACCACGCGCCCGATCAGCACCATGGGCCAGCCGATGGCAGCGGCCACCACGATCTTGCCCACCGCCGCCAGCCCGTAGCCGGCCGTGACGAACGGCTTGCGGCCTGCTGTGTCAGACCAGCGCCCCGCCACGTACTTCGAGATTCCGGCCGCTGCCTCGGCGCAGCCCTCGACCACGCCGAGCACTACGGGAGGTGCCGCGAGCACGCCGGTGATCAACAGCGGCAGCAGCGGGTACATTAACTCGCTGGCGGCGTCTTGGGTGAGCGACACCAGGGTGAGCAGCAGCAGGTTGCGGCTGAGCCACGCGGGCCGCCTCGACACCCGCCCGCCCCCTGACATCAGCCCTCGGGCCGACCTAGCGCCTCGCGCAGCACCGGCAGCAGCGCCCGCAGTGCATGACCGCGGTGGCTGAGCGCATCCTTTTCGTCAGCACTCATCTCGGCGGTGGTGCGCGCATGACCGTCGGGCACGAAGATCGGGTCGTAGCCGAAGCCGTTCGTGCCCCGCGGCTGCCGAGTGAGGTGACCCTCGACCTCGCCCTCGACCACGCGCTCGAGCGGCGTGTCGTGCGGGCCGCCGGGCACCACGAGCGCCACCGCGCACACGAAACGGGCTCCGCGCCTCGAGTCGGCGACGTCGGCTAGTTGCCCGAGCAGGAGCTCGAGGTTGGCCTGGTCGTCGCCGTGCCGGCCTGCCCAGCGTGCCGACAGCACGCCCGGCATCGAGTTGAGGGCATCGACGCACAGCCCGCTGTCGTCGGCGATGGCAGGCAGCCCGGTGTGGGCGCTGAGGGCACGCGCCTTGAGTAGCGCATTGCCCGCGAAGGTGGTCTCGGTCTCGGCCACGTCGGGCGCGTCGTGGGGCAGCGGGACGAGTTCAACCGGCAGGCCGGAGTCGGCGAGCATGCGGCCGAGTTCGGCGACCTTGTGCGCGTTGCGTGTGGCAAGCACCACGCGCACCGGCGAGCCCGAGGGGGTCACGGCAGGCTGACGGCCAGGGCCGCGGACTGCATGCGAGTGAGGTCAGCGATTCCGACTCCGGCGAGGTCGAGGAGGCTGTTAAGCAGATCGCGATCGAAGGGGGCTGCCTCAGCGGTGCCCTGAACCTCGACGAAGGTGCCCGAGCCAGTCATCACCACATTCATGTCGGTGTCGGCGCGCACGTCGTCGTCGTAGTGGAGGTCGAGGCGAGGCACGCCGTCGATGATGCCCACGCTGACCGCTGCCACCGAGTCGGTGAGCACCGTGGCGCCTGAGGCGACGAGACCCTGACCCTTGGCCCAGGCCACGGCGTCGACGAGGGCCACGTAGGCGCCGGTGATGGCCGCGGTGCGAGTGCCTCCGTCGGCCTGCAATACGTCGCAGTCGATGACGATGGTGTTCTCGCCCAGCGCGCCGACGTCGACCACCGCCCGCAGCGAGCGACCCACGAGCCGCGAGATCTCCTGGGTTCGCCCACCGAGCCGCCCCTTGACCGACTCGCGGTCAGAGCGGGTGTTGGTTGAGCGCGGAAGCATCGCGTACTCAGCGGTGACCCAGCCTTGGCCAGACCCCTTCTTCCAGCGCGGCACGCCTGCGGTGAATGAGGCCACGCACAGCACCCGCGTGCGGCCGAACGACACCAGGCACGACCCCTCGGCGGAGTCGAGCCAGCCGCGCTCGAACGTGACGGGGCGAAGCGCGTGGTCGGTGCGGCCATCGGAACGGGGGGTGGGGAGGCTCATGAAACCTGACCTTACCGGCGGGGTCTCACACGTCGATGACGAGACCGGAGCTCGCCAGCTCAAGCGAGCCGCTGAAGTGAGCGCGTGCCTCGGCCTCGGTCGCAGCTCGGTCATTCCAGCTCACGAGGTGGGTGAGCACCAGCCGCTCAACCCCCGCCGCCGCTGCATGCTGGGCCGCCTGCGTCGCGGTGAGGTGGAGGTCACCCGCGTTGGCGAGATCGCGCACCTCGTCTTCGAGGAACGACGCCTCGAACAGCGCGAGGTCGACGCCGCGTGCCAGCTCGATGAGCGTGTCGGTGGGGCCGGTGTCTCCCGAGAAGACGAGTGTGCGCCCGCCCGCCTCGACCCGGGTGGCATAGGCGGTCACGGGGTGCCGCACCCTCGTGACCGTGATGGTGAACGGCCCGATGTGGCGCGGCCCGGGCCGGTGCTCGTCGATGTCGAACACCGACGCCATCGCCTCAGGCGTGGTGTCGCCGTACATCGACACCACGCGCGCGGCGACGCCGCGCGGCCCCACTAGCGGAAGCGGGGGTTGCGGACCGGTCGGCCCGTACTTGCGCGCGACGTAGTAGCCGCCCACGTCGGCGATGTGGTCGAGATGCAGGTGCGAGAGCAGCACCGCGTCAATGGAGGCGAGGTCGGCGTGTGCCGCGAGCGGCCCGAGCGCGCCGTTACCCAGATCGAGCACGATGCGGTGGCCATCGTGCTCGAGCAGGTAGCACGACGCCGGTGAGTCGGGCCCCGCGAACGAGCCCGAGCAGCCGATGACCGTGAGCCGCATCAGTTGCCGGCCACCGTTGCCGTTCCGAAGGCGTGCGGACGCAGCACGAGATCGGGGCCGAGGATGCGCCGGCCGAGGTCGGCGAAGGGCTCGGGGTCTCCAGTGGCCAGGAAGGTGTGGTGGGCCTGGGGCAGCGCGGGATTGCGCAGCAGGTCGTGGGCCACGAGTGTGCGGTAGACGTCCTTAGCCGTTTCCTCGGCGCTTGACACGAGGGTGACTCCATCGCCCACCACGTACTGGATGGCACCGGTGAGAAGCGGGTAGTGGGTGCAACCCAGCACCAGCGTGTCGACCTCGGAGTCGCGCAACGGCGCTAGGTACTGCTCGGCCACGCGCAGCAGTTCGGGCCCGGTAGTGACCCCCGACTCGACGAACTCCACGAAGCGCGGGCACGCCTGTGACACGAGGGTGAGGTGGGGCGCTGCCGCGAAGGCGTCGTCGTAGGCCTGCGAGGTGATGGTGGCCTCGGTTCCGATCACACCCACACGGCCGTTACGAGTGACGTTGACGGCCCGGCGCACCGCCGGAGCGATGACCTCGACCACGGGCACGTCGTAGCGCTCGCGGGCGTCGCGCAGCACCGCGGCCGATGCCGAGTTGCAGGCGATGACCAGCAGCTTCACACCCTGGTCGACCAACTGGTCGAGGATCTCGAGCGCGAATGAGCGCACCTCGGCGAGCGGTCGGGGGCCGTAGGGAGCGCGCGCGGTGTCTCCGACGTAGATGACCGGCTCGTGCGGGAGCTGGTCGAGCACGGCGCGAGCGACAGTGAGTCCGCCGAGGCCCGAGTCGAACAGTCCGATGGGTGCGTCAGCCACAGCGCCAGCCTAGGCCCAGAGCTGTCCCTCGAGAGCTTCCTCCGCTGTGTCGAGGGTGCCCTCGTAGGCTCCGGTCGACAGATACTTCCAGCCTCCGTCGCACACAATGAACGCGATGTCGGCGCGCTGTCCGGCAGCGACCGCTTTGGTGGCAGCCCCCAGCGCCGCGTGCAGGATTGCACCCGTGGACATGCCAGCGAAGATGCCTTCGAGTTCGAGTAGTTCACGGGTGCGTCGAATCGCATCGCGCGGCCCCACTGAGAAGCGCGAAGTGAGCACCGAGGCGTCGTACAGCTCGGGGACGAAGCCCTCGTCGATATTGCGCAGGCCGTAGACCGTCTCGCCGTAGCGGGGCTCGGCGGCGATGATCTGAATGTCGGGAACCTGCTCGCGCAGGTAGCGGCCCGCGCCCATGAGAGTTCCGGTGGTGCCAAGCCCTGCCACGAAGTGCGTGACCGTGGGCAGGTCGGCGAAGATCTCGGGACCGGTGCCCCGGTAGTGAGCCTCGGCATTGGCGGGGTTGCCGTACTGGTAGAGCAGCACCCAGTCGGGGTTCTGGGCGGCGATCTCGCGCGCCACTCGCACCGCCTCGTTTGAACCTCCGGCCGCGGGCGACTCGATGATGCGCGCACCCCAGATCGTGAGCATCTGCACCCGCTCGGCCGACACGTTCTCGGGCATCACGCACACGAGGCTGTAGCCCTTGAGTCGCGCTGCCATTGCGAGCGAGATACCTGTGTTGCCACTGGTGGGCTCGAGGATGGTCGCCCCCGGTGTGAGCCGACCAGACCGCTCGGCGTCTTCGATCATCGCGAGCGCCGCGCGGTCCTTGATCGAACCGGTGGGGTTGCGGTCCTCGAGCTTGGCCCACAGGCGCACGTCGGCCGAGGGCGATAGGCGCGGCAGGCCCACCAGGGGAGTGTTCCCAACCGAGTTGATCAGTGAGTCGTAGCGCATGGGCTTGGAAGTCAGCCGCCCGCGACCGCGGGAAGGATGGTGACCGAACAGCCATCGGAGAGGGGGGCCTCGAGTCCGCCGAGGAACCGCACGTCTTCATCGTCGATGTAGATGTTGACGAAGCGGCGCAGGCCGGCGTCGTCGACGATGCGCTCACGCAGGCCGGGGTGGCGAGACTCGAGGTCGTCGATCAG
>WLOZ01000160.1 GCA_009699025.1 Actinomycetota bacterium | reverse complement strand
CTGGAGTCGTAGCCGCCAGGAGTACTGGGTTAAGGGTGAGACCAGCGGTCACGAACAGGAGGTCGTCGAGGTGCGCCTCGACTGCGACGCCGATGCGGTGCTGCTTCGGGTGCGGCAGACCGGCCCCGCCTGCCACACAGGCAACGCGAGCTGCTTCGACGACGGACTGCTCGTCGCGGCAGACGGGACAAAGGGATGAGCGCGTCGATGCGACCGTCACTCACGGGTGCCGCCTCTCCGGGGCTCGAGGAGTTCAGGGTCCTTGCAGCGGACCGGCGGGTCATTCCCGTGGTCCGTCGGTTGCTCGCCGACGGCGAGACTCCCGTGGGGCTCTACCGCAAACTGGCGGGTGAGAGGGCCGGTACCTTCCTGCTGGAGTCGGCCGAGCATGGCCGCACGTGGTCGCGCTACTCGTTTGTGGGGGTCGCCTGCTCAGCCATGCTCACCGAGGTCGACGGCAGGGCTCTGTGGGTGGGGCGGTCACCGGTGGGCGTCCATGTCGACGGCGACCCGCTCGACGTGATGCGCGACACGCTCGACCTGTTGCACACCCCACGCATCGCGGGGCTTCCACCGCTCACGGGCGGACTGGTCGGATCTATCAGCTACGACGCCGTCAGACGCTGGGAGCGCCTCCCAGACGCGAACCCCGACGAGCTGGGCATCCCCGAGATCTGCCTGCTGCTGGCCACCGACCTTGCGGTGCTCGACCACGCCGACGGGTCGGTGCTGCTCATCGCCAACGCGATCAATTACAACGCCACTAACGAGCACGTCGACGATGCGTGGGCCGACGCCGTGGCTCGCCTCGATCGTATGGAGCGGACGCTTGCGACTCCGTCCGAGCCGTCGGCGGCACGCTACGACCCTGATGCAGTGCCGGTGTTCACGCGCCGCACCAGTTCGGCCGACTACCGGGCAGGCGTCGAGCGGTGCCGCGAGCACATCCGGGCTGGTGACGCGTTCCAGGTGGTGCTGTCGCAGCGGTTCGATCAGCCCACCGAGGCCACGGCCCTCGACGTTTATCGGGTATTACGAGCCACCAATCCGTCGCCCTACATGTATCTCGTCCGCTTCCCGGTCACCACCCCTACAGTCGACGGCAGCCTGCCCACTGAGGTCGCGTTCGACGTGGTGGGTTCGAGCCCCGAGGCGCTGGTGACCCTGCAGGAGGGTCACGCTCTGCTGCACCCGATCGCGGGCTCTCGCCCGCGCGGGGAGACCCCCGAGCTCGATACCGCGCTGGGGGAGGAACTCGCGGCCGACCCTAAGGAGCGGGCCGAGCATCTGATGCTGGTCGACCTCGGGCGCAATGACCTCGGGCGTGTGTGCGAACCCGGAAGCGTTGAGGTGCTCGATTTCATGTCCACCGAGCGCTACTCGCACGTCATGCATCTGGTGTCGACAGTCGTGGGGCGGCTGGCTCCGGGCCGCACGGCCTACGACCTGCTGGCAGCGACCTTCCCAGCCGGCACCCTGTCGGGCGCGCCGAAGCCGCGAGCCATGCAGATCATCGACGAGCTTGAGCCGTCGCGGCGCGGGGTGTACGGCGGGATCATCGGGTACCTCGACTTTGCCGGCGACCTCGACACGGCCATCGCGATTCGCACGGCGGTGATCCGCAACGGTGTCGCGCATGTGCAGGCTGGGGCGGGCATTGTGGCCGACTCGGTTGCGGAAACTGAGGACGCCGAGTGCTCGGCCAAGGCAGCGGCAGTGCTGAGGGCCGTCTCTGTGGCGGCCACCATGAGACCTGCCGGCGATGGCTGAGGGGGCTGCGGGGGCTGAGGGGGCTGCGGGAGCTGCGGGGGCGTCGCGTTCGAGACCGGTCTCGCTCAGCCTGATCGCTGCGGGAGCGCTGCTGTTGCTGCTGTCGCAGTCGATGACGTGGGCCGTCGCGGCAACCGCCGTTGCGGGTGCGAGCATCCCCCTCGACGGATCCGTGTGTCTGCCGGCTGGCCGGGCCGTGGCGCTGCTGGCGCTCGCCGCCGTGGGAGGCCTGCTGGCGGCGCGGGGTGCGGCGCGGTTGCTGATCGCAGCACTCCTGGTGGGCGTGTCACTGGTGGTGCTGGTGGGGTTGCTGCGCGGAGTAGTTCTCGGGGGGCTGGCCGACGTGGCGGCAACCCTGCCCCGGGCGATCGACGGAAGTGTGGCTGTGATCGTGGAGCGCTCGACCCTGCCCCCTGCCCTCTCCGTGCTAGGACTGGTCGCGGTGCTGCTCGGAGGCCTGCTCGCACTCGTCGCTCCGGGAGGGTGGTCCGGCCTGAGCCGCCGGTTCGAGCACACTCGGCCAGATGCTGCCGAGGGCTTAGCAGCTCAGTCAGCGGCGCGGCCCTCCGATCCCGTGACGGTATGGCAGGCGCTCGATCGCGGCGAAGACCCCACCGGCTGAGCGGTCGACTGGGCATGTGGGACGATCAAGGCCTCGTCCCGATCGATAGGAGACCGACCGATGTCCGAGCACGACAACCACGGCCAAACACCGGCGGCCTGGACCGCGGTCATCATCATGATCAGTGCGTTCCTCTGGGGCGGGCTCGGACTGATCCTCAACCAGTCGTGGATGTTCTGGTCGTCGTTCGCGATCTTCGTGGTGGGTGTCGTCGTGGGCAAGGTCATGCAGATGGCTGGGCTCGGGGCGGTTCCGCGTCACGATGGCGCGTCCTCCGCGACTGACTAGGGTCGAGCCCTGAGCCGGGCCGAGCCACTCCTGACCAACCCCGAACGCTGGCAAGCGCTACTTTCGGCACCGGCGCCTCGATGGCGTGGAATCCTTGGGGGGTGACAGTCGTCGAGCAGGTGAAGGGACTGGTCCTCGTCGTCGAGGACGAGCGAGCGATCTCCGACCTCCTGCGCCTGTACCTGTCGCGTGAGGGCTTCGGGGTGCATGTGGCGGCCGATGGCGTCAGTGGGCTTGCCGCGGTGCGTGCTCTCCACCCGGTGGCGATCATCCTCGACGTCGGTCTGCCTCAACTCGACGGCACCCAGGTGTGCCGCGCACTGCGGGCCGAGGGCAACTGGACGCCGATCATCTTCTGCACCGCTCGCGACGACGAGATCGACCGCGTGCTGGGGCTCGAGATGGGTGGCGACGACTACGTGACCAAGCCGTTCTCACCCCGCGAGCTCGTGGCCCGGGTGAAGTCGGTCGTCCGTCGTGCTGCCGTGCCGATGTCGGAGGGCGGGCAGATCACTCTCGGACGGGTCTGCCTCGACCGCTCGGCCCGTCGGGTGACCGTCGATGGAGAGGAGGTGGCCTTCACCGCCACTGAGTTTGACCTGCTCGCACACCTCATGGAGCGTCCCGGGCGCATCCTCAGCCGCGAGCAACTCCTGAGCGAGGTGTGGGGGTACGCCGCGGTGGTCGGCACGAGAACGGTCGACGTGCACGTGGCGCAGGTGCGGGCCAAGTTGGGCGACGCCAGTCCTATTCGCACCGTGCGAGGGGTGGGGTACGGGGCCGACCGACCATCGTCGGTCGGGGGCTCCGATGCCGCCGATACCCCCGATGTCGATGAGTGACGGAGCAGCGGTCCCGCCCGCGATTCCGGAGGTTGATGCCCCGCAGGGCGTTCGTAGTCGGATGACCCTCGCAACCAGAACCGCTCTGCTCACGGCGGGTGTGGCTGTGCTCACCGTGCTCGTGTCAGGTCTGGTGGCCTACCCGCTGGTGCGCCAGTCAGCCAACGTCCAGGCGCGGGCGTCACTTGCCCAGCAGGCCGACATCATTGTGGGGCTCCTGGGGGGCGAGCGCGCCGGAAACGTGCCCGAGGGGGAGTTGCGAGATCGTGTGCAGGCCCTCGACGAGCAGGGCATCGTGGGCTACGTCATCCGCGCGGGCGCAGTGGCCAGTTCCCCACTGCTCCAGGCCGACTTCGAGGAGTTGCTCGAGGGCCGACTGGTGTCGGTCACCCGCGATACCGCGGAAGGGCTGGTTCTCGTCGAGGGTCGCCCGCTGCGCGGACGTCAGGGAATAGTGCTCGTGCAGCAGGCCCAGGTGGCGACGGCCCCGGCAACGACCCTGCTGAGGCGAATGCTGCTGGCCCTAGCTGTGGGGCTCGTGCTGTCGGCCCTCGTCGGCTGGCTGGCCTCGCGCAGGGTCACCCGCAGCCTCACCGAAGCGG
This sequence comes from Actinomycetota bacterium, assembly GCA_009699025.1. The sequence continues at coordinate 1,361 of WLOZ01000160.1, read as the reverse complement.
CCCGCGCGGCAGAGCGGCTCAGCACCGGCGAGCGCGACGTGAGGCTCACGCCTGCCGGCCCCGCCGAGGTGGCCGAGATCGCCGAGTCCCTCAACCGGTTGGCAGCGGCTCTGGCCGTGAGCGAGAACCGGCAGAGGGCGTTCCTGATGTCGGTGTCGCACGAGTTGCGAACCCCCCTCACCGCGGTGAAGGGCTACGCCGAGGCACTCAAGGACGGCGTCGTGACCGGCGACGAGGTCGGTCGCACTGGGGCGATCCTCGTGGGCGAGTCAGACCGCCTCGAGCGCCTCGTCAGCGACCTGCTCGAACTCAGCCGCGCTGGCGCGGTCGACCTCAGGCTCAACATGAGTGACGTCGACCTGCGTGAGTTTGCCCTCAGTGCGGGCGATGTCTGGGGCGACCGGTGCGACCGCGACGGCGTGCTGTTCCACCTCGAGGCGCCGGCTGAACCGCTGCGTGCCGTCACCGATCCGCTGCGCCTGCGACAGATCGTCGACAACCTTGCCGAGAACGCCCTGCGCGTCACGCCCGCCGGCGCTCCCATCGTGCTGTCGGTGCGGGCCGAGGGGGCTGACCACGCTGTGATCGAGGTACGCGACGGAGGACCCGGACTCACCGAAGACGACCTTTCGGTGGCGTTCGTGCCTGAGGAGCTCCACTCGCGGTACCGCGGGGTGCGTCAGGTCGGAACCGGCATCGGCCTCGCGCTGGTGGGCGGGCTGGCGGGGCGGCTGGGAGGTAGGGCCGAGGCCGGTCACGCCAACGAGGGAGGCGCCCGCTTTACAGTGACCATCCCGCGTGGGCGCACGTAGGCTGGCGGCATGAGCCGGCTGACGCGAGTCCGCATGCCGCTCGCCGTCGGCGCTGCCTCGCTCGCGGGTTGCGCCCTGCTCGCACTTGTCGACCCCAACGTGCCGGGCCGCTACCCGACCTGTCCGACCAAGCTACTGACGGGGCTCGACTGCCCGCTCTGCGGAGGACTGCGGTGCGTTCGTGCCCTGGTCTCGGGTGATGTGGGTGCGGCGGCCGACCACAACCTGCTGGTAGTGCTCCTCGCGCCGGTCGCCGTGGTGGCCTGGCTCGTATGGCTGGTGAACCGCTGGAACGACCGACCGATGCCGACCCTGCCAGTGCCGCCACGGTTGGTGCTGTGGTCGTCGGTGGCTCTCGTCGTGGTGTGGACCGTGGTTCGCAACCTGCCGGTGGGGGCCTATCTCGGCTCGGGTCTAGCCTGACCGCGCACTCCAGCGTCGACCTCGTTACCCTCGTCTCATGAGCGTGCTCGACGACATCATCGACGGTGTTCGCATCGACCTGGCCGAGCGTCAGGCGTGCGTCACCCTCGATGAGCTGAAGGAGCG
>WLOZ01000016.1 GCA_009699025.1 Actinomycetota bacterium | reverse complement strand
GCTGCCGCATCGGCCTGTGCCTCCCCTGCTGGGCGAGGAGGTGATCGAGCAGATCACCGAGTCGTACGCCGACGACAACGCGGTGCTGGCGACCCTGCTTCCGCCCGACCAGGCAGAGGCTTTCGAGCGTGATCGTCAGGCCTTCGCTGCATCGAGGGCGGGTGCACCCACGGTGTCGATCGAGGAGCTGCGGCAGTTGCCGCGCGATGAAGACTATTCGCGCGCGCTCGTCGCAGGGGCTCTCGACGAGGTGATGAGGCAGCGATTCGGAACCGGGTTGCCGGGCTACGGCTCGGCGTCGACCGCGGAGGTCACGGGGGCTGAAACAACCCTGCTCCGTCGGCTGAGAAGTCAGCGAGTGGTGCTGGGGTTGTTGCCTCCGGGCTCAGCCAGGGCCGAGATGGTCGCGCGCCTCGTGAACCGGTTCAACTAAGGCTTCCCGATCCGGAGGCACATCGAGATCGTCGCCCGAGGCAATATCGCCCACCTCGACGCCAGCAACCTCGTGGGCGGAGAGGTAGGCGCGTGCTCCGCTGTCGCCGGTGACGGTCGCAATCAGCGGGCCCCAGTGCTCGCGGGCGACCAGCACCGGATGGCCGCGCTCGCCCTGATAGGTCGCCACGGCCAGGGGCGCGGGGCACGACATCAGGCGACGCACCGCTGCGCCGGTGAGGCCGGGAAGGTCGACCAGCGTGACGATGGCCCGGTCTAACTCGGCTCGGCTCACCAGGTGGCTCAGCCCCACACGCAATGAAGAGCCCATGCCGGTGGGCCAGTCGGGGTTGACGAGTGTCTCGGCGTGGGCGACCTCGCCCTGCCAAGCACCCAGCACCACCACCACCGGATTGCAGCCGGCTTCGCGCAGCACCCGCACAGCGCGGTCAACCAGTCGCTCGCCGTCGATCAGCACCGGTGCCTTGGGGCCACCGAAGCGGCGCCCGGCACCCGCGGCAAGGACGAGCCCGGCGGTTGCCTCGGTCAACGAGGTGCGCCCGCGTGAATGGGCCCGCTGCCCTTCGCGAGCGACTCGCCCGAACCTCCCCAGCGCGCCTGCACGATTTCAGCGGCGATCGAGATGGCTGTCTCCTCGGGCGTGCGTGCACCCAGGTCGAGCCCGATGGGCGAGTGAATGCGGGCAAGCTCGTCGTCGGAGAGTCCCGCCTCGCGAAGGCGGGCGGTTCTGTCGTCGTGAGTGCGGCGTGAGCCCATTGCTCCGATGTAGGCCGCACGCGTTCGAATGGCAGCCTGCAGTGCGGGCACGTCGAACTTGGGGTCGTGCGTGAGGACGCAAATCACCGTACGTGGGTCGACGTTCTGTGAGCCCAGCCATCGATGTGGCCAGTCGACCACGACCTCATCGGCCTCGGGGAAGCGCTTGCGGGTGGCGAACACTTCGCGCGCGTCGACCACCGTGACGTGAAAGCCCAGTATCTTGCCGACCCGAGCGAGAGCCGCCGAGAAGTCGATGGCCCCGAAGATGTACATGCGCGGGGCAGGGGCAAACGACGCGACGAACACCTCGAGTTCGGTACCGAGTCGCTCGCCCTCGGGGCCGTAGTGAAGGAAGCCGGTGGTGCCCGACTCGAGCAGGCCAAGCACGTCGGCGCCCACGGTGGCGTCGAGTCGGTCGGTTCCGAGGGAGCCCTCGACGCCGTTCTCCCTCACCACGAGGTGACGGCCCACATGGTGTGGCCCTCGCACGATGGTGGCGGTGGCCACCGGCACCTCGGCGGCGATACTGGCGGCGATTCCTGCGAGTTCAGGCCACGTGGAGTGATCGACCTTCTCGACGAACACCTCGAGGATGCCCCCGCACGTGAGGCCCACCGCGAAGGCGTCATCGTCGCTCACTCCGTAGGTCTCGAACTGGGGGTCTCCTGAGGCGAGAACCTCCGAGCCGAGCTCGTAGAGGGCACCCTCGACACAGCCTCCGCTGACCGAGCCAACCGCTTCTCCGCCAGCAGTAACGAGCATTGACGCGCCGGCGGGGCGAGGTGCGGACCGCCACGTGCGAACGACGGTGGCCATCGCTACGGCCTCGCCACGTTCATGGGCGGCCATCAGAGCCGGAAGCACTTCACGCATGCCCTCAGAGTAGGGGCGTTAGCCACGGGCGTCACCTGATCGCTGAGTGGTCAGGTGCGAAGCTGGAGTCGGTCGATCTCCTGTGCGGGTGGGCAACAGGCGACAGTGACGCCCATACTGGGCTCATGACCGTGGTTCGCCGAGCAGATGTGGTGGAGTCGCCTGTCACCGTCGCCGACATGGAGGCCCTGGTGGCTGACCGCTCTGCTGGCGCCGTGGTGAGCTTCTCGGGCGATGTGCGCGACCACGACCACGACCGCCCGGTGGTGAGCCTCGAGTACGAAGGACACCCCACGGCGGCGCAGGTGCTTGCCGCTGTGGCGGCCGACGTCGCGGCACGCCACGACGTCGTGGCCATCGCTGTGATGCATCGGGTGGGTCCGCTGGCTATCGGCGAGTCGGCGCTTGTGGCGGCGGTCAGCGCCGTGCATCGCAAGGAGGCTTTCGCAGCCTGCTCCGACCTTGTCGACGAGACCAAGCATCGACTCCCGGTGTGGAAGCACCAGGTCTTCTCCGACGGCACTGACGAATGGGTGAACTGCGCATGAGCACGTTCCTGCCCCTGGTCGACACCTATGGTCGCGTGCATCGCGACCTACGGGTGTCGCTCACCGATCGCTGTAACCTTCGGTGCACGTACTGCATGCCGGCCGACTTTGCCGACTGGCTTCCGGGGCCGACCCTGCTCACCACCGACGAGTTGATGCTCGTCCTCGACGTGGCCACCGGGCTGGGTATCACCGGCGTACGTCTCACCGGCGGCGAGCCCCTGCTGCGCCCCGATGTGGTCGACATCGTGCGGCGCATCAACGAGCTCGAGCACACTCCATCGATCAGCCTCACCACGAACGCTCTACGACTCACCGATCTGGCGCGGCCACTGCGCGACGCAGGCCTCGAGCGGGTCAACGTGAGCCTCGACACCCTCGATCGCGATCGGTTCAAGGCGCTCACTTTCCGCGACCGCTTCGACGATGTACTCGCCGGGCTCAAGGCTGCCCAAGCGGCCGGTCTCACGCCGGTCAAGGTCAACAGCGTGCTCATGCGCGGCGTCAACGACGACGAAGCAGTCGCGCTGCTCGAGCGCGCGCTTCACGAGGGCTGGCGGCTGCGCTTCATCGAGCAAATGCCGCTCGACGCTGGGGGCCTCTGGGCGCGGGGCGAGATGATCACAGCTGACGACATCTTCGAGCGACTGAGCGAGCGGTACACGCTCACTGCGGTACCGTCGCGAGGCTCGGCGCCGGCCGAGGAGTTCTTCGTCGACGGCGGCCCCGCGACAGTTGGAATCATCGCCAGCGTGACCCGTCCGTTCTGCGCGGCGTGCGACCGCCTGCGCATTACCGCCGACGGCCAACTGCGTAACTGCCTGTTCGCGCGTGACGAGCTCGACCTGCGCGCGGCGCTGCGCGATGAGGCCCTCAACCCCGACGAGCGTCGGGCCGAGGTTGAGCGGCGGCTGCGGCTGGTGGTGGCCGACAAGCTACCGGGCCACGGAATCAACGATCCGAGCTTCGTCAAGCCAGACCGCCCGATGTCGGCAATCGGCGGCTGAGCCGCACTTTTTCAGGCCGGGGAAGTGCCCCGGGTTCGGTCAGCCTCCGGCAAAAGGAGGAAGCACGTCGATGCGGCTGCCTGCAGCCACAGGGGTGTGCATCTCGGCCGCCCTCACCGAGAGCCCGTCGACCAGGTAGGAGCATCGAGGCAGCACCTCGGCCAAATCTGGGGCGAGTGCGATGAGTGAGTTGAGCACCTCGGCGAGGGTTCCAGAGGGAACCGTGAGCACAGGGGTGCCGGCCGCGGCGCGAGCTGCGGCGAACAGGTGCGCCTCGACGTGGGGGGAACTCATGTAACCAGCGTAGGACCCTGGCTGCGAGCGGGACAGCGCAGCAGAACGTTCGTTCTGCGAACAATGTGCAACTGAGAATAAATGGGCTACGGTGATGATTCTGTGTCCTGCCTCACACTGGCGCCATGCCCTGACCCGGGAGTATCACTGATGGAACTCGTCAATTCGTTCACCGTTCCCGCCGACATCGACACCGCGTGGAAGTCACTGCTCGACGTGCAGGGAGTCGCCCCGTGCATGCCCGGCGCCACTCTCGAGTCGGTCGACGGTGACAACTTCACCGGCAACGTCAAGGTCAAGCTCGGCCCGGTCAGCATGACCTACGGTGGCGAGGCTCACTTCGTGAGCAAGGACGAGGCCACCCACGTCGCGATCATCGAGGGCACCGGCAAGGAGACCAAGGGCGCCGGCACCGCGAAGGCGCTGGTCACCACCAGCCTCGTGGCCGAGACGGCCGACACCACGCGGGTTAATGTCGTGACCGACCTCACCATCACTGGCAAGGCAGCCCAGTTCGGGCGCGGCGTCATGCAAGACGTAGCCGGTCGCATCATCGACCAGTTCGCTGGCAACCTGGCCACGAACATGGCTGCCTCGGGCGCCGCTGCTGCCGCCGCAGCCGCCGCCCCCGCTGGTGAGGGCGCCCCGGCCCCCGTCGCCGCCCCCGCTCCGGTGAAGGCCGCTGAGGCAATCGACCTCGGCTCGGTCGCCGTCGCCCCCGTTCTCAAGCGCGCCCTGCCCATAGTCGTCGGCATCATCGTTGTGGTCGTCGTGCTCTGGGTTGTTTTCGGTAGGTGATTGTTAGGAAGTAGCAGTTCACCCTCGCTGCTAGCCGTCAGGCATTAGCGTCTCTGGAAATCTAGTTTGTGCCACTCCACCACCCACTCCCAAGAAAGGTGAGGGTATGCAGACTCCCGCACCGGTCGAGTACGCGAAGGCCACGTCGGTTGCCGACGCCATCGCGCTGCTCGAGAAGTATGGCGAGGATGCCCGCATCATTGCGGGCGGCCACAGCCTCATTCCGATGATGCGCCTGCGCATCGCGCGCCCCGAGGCGCTCATCGACATCAACGATGTCGCCGAGCTCAAGGGCATCAGCATCGAGGGCAACGAGATCGTGATCGGTGCCATGGTGCGTCACGCCGAGGTGCTGTCGTCCCCGGTGCTATTCGAGCACTACTCAATCTTCCGCGAGGCGGAGAAGCTCATCGCCGACCCGGTGGTGCGCAACCGCGGCACCATCGGCGGCTCGATGTGTCAGGCCGACCCCTCCGAGGATCTGTCGGCGGTGGGCTCTGCACTCGGGGGCTCAGTCGTGGTGCAGAACTCGTCGGGCAGTCGCACTATCGCCCTTCGCGACTTCCACGAGGGCCCCTACGAGACCAAGGTGGGTGACGGCGAGATCCTCACCCAGGTGAGATTCCCGATCCGTCCGGGCAACGGCAGCGCCTACGAGAAGGTCGAGCGTCGGGTCGGCGACTGGCCGGTGGCCTCGGCTGGCACGTTCGTGGTGGTCAAAGACGGCGTGGTCTCCGACTGCGGCATCGGACTCACCGCGGTGGGCGCCTCGCACTTCTGTGCCCCCGCCGCCGAGCAGTACCTGATTGGCAAGCCCGCGTCGGAGGAGAACTTCGCCGCAGCTGCGCAGATTGCGGCTGACTCGTGCAGCCCCAACTCCGACCAGCGCGGACCGGCCGACTACAAGAAGCACCTCTGCCACGAACTCACACTGCGGGCGCTTCGTCGCTCTGCCCAAGCCAGCCAGGGAGCCTGACCATGCAGGTGACGATGACCGTTAACGGAACCGAGTACTCCCGTGAGGTCGAGCCGCGCATGCTGCTCGTCCACTTCATCCGCGATGAGCTTCGGCTGCGCGGAACGCACTGGGGTTGCGACACCTCCAACTGTGGAACGTGCGTGATCTGGGTCGACAACGAGCCGGTGAAGAGCTGCACGATGCTGGCAGTAATGGCCGATGGCCGCGAGATCCGCACGGTTGAGGGCCTCGCCAACGGCGCTGAGCTCGACCCCATCCAGCAGGGCTTCATCGAGTGTCACGGGTTGCAGTGCGGCTTCTGCACCCCCGGCATGATGATGACCGGTCGCTGGCTGCTCGACAACAACCCGAAGCCCTCCGAGGAGGAGATTCGCGAGTGCATTTCCGGTCAGATCTGCCGGTGCACCGGGTACAAGAACATCGTCTCTGCCATCCAGTGGGCAGCCGACAACCCTGCGACCAGTGAGGTGGCCTCATCATGACCGCTGTTCAAGAAGTGCCCCTGAGTCCGGCCGGTAACCCGATGGGCTTCGGCAACATGAAGCGCGTCGAAGATGCCCGCTTTGTGCGCGGACAGGGCAACTACGTCGACGACGTGAATCTGCCCGGCATGCTGCATAGCGCGATCCTGCGCAGCCCCCATGCCCACGCGCGCATCGTGTCGATTGACAAGTCCGCTGCTGAGGCCCTGCCCGGCGTCGTGCTCGTCATCACCGGCGAGATGCTCGCCGGGGTGCCGCGTCCGTCGCTGCTCGGCGACAACTTCGCCTGGATGCCCACCCTGTCGTACGACACTCAGGCGGTGCTAGCCACCGACAAGGTGCGCTTCCAGGGCCAGGAGGTCGCCTTTGTCATCGCCGAGAACCGATACATCGCCAAGGATGCCCTCGAGCTGATTGACGTCGAGTACGACGTGCTCGAGCCGGTCATGGACGCCAAGAAGGCCATGGACGCCGATGCTCCTGTGATCCGCGACGACAAGGGCCAGACCGACAACAGCATCACCGACGTGCACGGCAACAAGTCGTGGGAGTCGGGCGACGCTGAGCTCACCGCTGCAACTATCGCGAGGGCCGAGGCTGACCCCGACTGCGTCGTGGTGACCGAGCAGATCCTCTACCCGCGCGTTCACCCCGCTCCGATGGAGACCTGCGGTTCGGTTGCCCACCTCGACTCGGTCACCGGTCAGCTCACGCTCTACACGACCTCGCAGGCGCCTCACGCGCACCGCACCGTGTACGCCATGGTGGCGGGTCTTCCCGAGCAGAAAATCCGGGTGATTAGCCCCGACATCGGTGGTGGCTTCGGAAACAAGGTCGGTGTCTACCCGGGCTACGTGCTCTCGGTGGTCGGAAGCCTGCTCACCGGCAAGCCGGTGAAGTGGATGGAAGACCGCAACGAGAATCTGGTCTCCACCTCGTTCGCTCGCGACTACCACATGAAGGCCACCATTGCGGCGACGCGTGACGGCAAGATCCTCGCTGTCGACGTCGATGTCCTCGCCGACCACGGCGCTTTCAACGGTGTGGCCCAGCCGACCAACTACCCGGCTGGCTTCTTCCACATCTTCTCGGGCTCGTACGACTACCCGGCCGCGCACTGCAAGGTCACCCCGGTCTACACCAACAAGGCTCCCGGTGGCGTTGCCTACGCGTGCTCCTTCCGCATCACGGAGGCCGCGTACGTCATCGAGCGGGTGGTCGACTGCCTCGCCGCCGAGCTTCAGATGGACCCGGCCGAGCTTCGACTCAAGAACCTGCTGCGTCCCGAGCAGTTCCCGTACATGTCGCCCACCGGCTGGGAGTACGACTCGGGCGAGTACGAGAAGACCATGCGCGTCGCCATGGAGATCGCTGGCTACGACGAGCTCCGCCGCGAGCAGGCTGAGAAGCGTGCCAAGGGCGAGTACATGGGAATCGGCATCTCGTTCTTCACCGAGGGCGTCGGCGCCGGCCCGCGCAAGACCATGGACATCCTGGGTCTGGGCATGGCCGACGGCATCGAGTTGCGCGTTCACCCCACCGGCAAGGCGGTGCTCCGCCTGTCAGTGCAGTCTCAGGGCCAGGCCCACGAGACCACGTTCGCGCAGATCGTGAGCCATGAGCTGGGCATTCCGCCCGAGGACATCGAGGTGGTGCACGGCGACACCGACAACACCCCGTTTGGCCTCGGCACCTACGGCTCGCGCTCGACTCCTGTGTCAGGCGCGGCGGCTTCGGTCGTGTCGCGCAAGGTTCGCGAGCGTGCTCGCATCGTGGCTGCGGCGGCGCTCGAGTGCGCTCCCGACGACCTCGAGTGGGAGCTCGGCCGCTGGTATGTGAAGGGTGATAGAGAGCGTGGCAAGACGATCCAGGAGATCGCCCTGCTGTCGCACAGCTCACTTGAGCTGCCCGAGGGGGTTGAGGGTCACCTCGACGCCACCGCTGTCTACAACCCGCCGAACCTCACCTACCCCTACGGCTGCTACATCTGCGTCGTCGACGTCGACCCGGGCACCGGACAGGTCAAGGTGCGCCGCTTCATCGCGGTTGACGACTGCGGCGTTCGTATTAACCCGATGGTTGTCGAGGGTCAGGTGCACGGAGGCCTCGCCGACGGCATCGGAATGGCGCTCATGGAGCTCATCGCGTTCGATGAAGATGGCAACTGCCTCGGCGGCTCGTTCATGGACTACCTCCTGCCCACGGCGATGGAGTGCCCTGACTACGAGCTTGGCGAGACGGTCACGCCGTCGCCCCACCACCCCATTGGGGCCAAGGGCGTGGGCGAGTCGGCCACGGTGGGCTCTCCCGCCGCGGTCGTTAACGCGGTCATCGACGCAATCAGCCCGTTCGGAGTGCGTCACGCCGACATGCCGCTCACCCCGGCGAACGTGTGGCGTGCCATTCAGGGCCGGCCGATTCGTACGGACATGGCCGTAGAGTAAAGACATGACGTTGGTGGCACTGCACGAACGGGCCGAGGCGCTTCGTACGCGTCGCGTCCCGTTCGTGCATGCCCGCGTCGTTCTTGCCGAGCGCCCCACGTCGGCCAAGCCAGGCGACGAGGCACTCGTGCTCGCCGATGGCACGATCGACGGATTCGTCGGCGGCCAGTGCGCCGAGTCGACGGTGCGCAGCCAGAGCTTGTCGCTGCTGGCGTCGGGCGACTCAATGCTGTTGCGCATCGCGCCCAACCCTGAGGCCGACCAGCCCGGAAAGACCACGGTTCACAACCCTTGCCTGTCAGGGGGAACCCTCGAGATCTTCCTTGAGCCAGTGCTGCCCACTCCTCTTGTGGGCGTGCTGGGCGACAGTCCCATCGCACAGGCGATGGTTGTCGTGGGTGCTGCGCTCGGATACGAGGTGCGCCTTCTCAACGAGGTTAACCTCGCCTCGGCCGACGCGGTCATCGCCGCCTCGCACGGCAAGGGTGAGGAAGCAGCCCTAGTGGCGGCTGTGCGCGCCGGCGTTCCGTACGTGGGCCTGATCGCGAGCCCCAAGCGCGGTGCAGCGGTAGTGGGCTCGCTTGAACTCTCCGACGCTGAGCGTGCGCTGATTCACACCCCCGCCGGGCTCAACATTGGCGCGCGCACGCCCGCCGAGATTGCTCTCACCGTATTCGCGCAGATCATCGCCGAACGTCCCTCGGCACCGCGCCCTGCGTTGCAGGCCCCGGCTGGCACGGATACCGCGGAGACCACGATGGTGGTGACCGGTATCGACCCCGTGTGCGGCATGACCGTCACCGACTCTCCCGATGCTCTCGCGGCCGAGTTCATGGGAGAGCGCATCCTCTTCTGCTGCCCCGGCTGTCGCCGCGAATTCCTCAAGAGTCCCGAGAAGTACCCGCGGTCGTGAGTCTCGCCGACCTCATCCCTGACACGGCGACGCTCACCGCGAAGCTTGCCGAAGCTGGATACCTCGCCGACCCGGGGCTCTCCACCGCCCTCTTCTGCGCGGTACGCCTTCCGCAGCCACTCCTCCTCGAGGGTGAGGCGGGGGTGGGTAAGACGCAGGCCGCGAAGTCGCTCGCGCAACTTCTCGATACCCCGCTGATTCGACTTCAGTGCTTCGAGGGAATCGACGCCTCCGAAGCCCTCTACGAATGGAACTACCCGCGACAGCTGCTGGGTATCCGGGTGGCTGAGGCGCGGGGCGGTGAGCTGGCCGAGGAGTCGCTCTTCGGGCCCGACTATCTCATCCGTCGTCCGCTGCTTGCCGCGCTCGAGCACCCAGGGCCGCGCCCGGCAGTGCTGCTCATCGACGAGGTCGATCGCGCCGACGAGGAATTCGAGGCTTTTCTCTTCGAACTCCTTGCCGAGTCGTCGGTCACGATTCCGGAGATCGGAACGCTCACCGCCACCTATCCGCCGATCGTGATCCTCACCTCCAACCGCACGCGCGACCTGCACGATGCCCTCAAGCGCCGCTGCCTCTACCACTGGATCGACTACCCCCCGCTAGCGCAGGCCACCGCCATCGTGCGAGCCCGCGTGCCTGAGGCTTCCCACGGGCTTGCCGATCAGGTGGCCACGGCGGTGCAGCGCCTTCGGTCGCTCGACATTCAGAAGCCTCCGGGTGTGGCCGAGGCCATCGACTGGGTGCATGCGGCAGCTCTCATGGGTCTGGCCACGCTCGACGAGGCGGCGGTCGAGCAGACGCTCGGATCGGTGCTGAAGTACCGCGAGGACCACGATGTCGCGCGGGCCGAGGGCCTCGGGTGGGTGGCCAGCGGCGTCCATGGCTGAGCAGGGCAGGCAGGTCAACTGGCGGCTCCAGTTCGCGGGCGCCGAGCCCGACCACGTGCCCGTTCTACGCCTCGACGAACTCGACCTCGCCGCGGTCATCGCAGCCTTTGGGCATCTTCTGCACGCGGCCGGTGTTCCTGTCACCCCCGAGCGCAGCGCTCGCTTCGCCGAGACGGTCGTGCTGTCGCAACCGCAGACCCTGGCCGAATTAGCCCACCTGGGTCGGGTCACCCTGCTCAGCAGTCACGATCAGATCGAGGTCTTCGACCGGGTGTTCGGTCAGGTCTTCCGCGGAATCCTCGACATGGCCGACTTTCGCGGCGACCCCAACGTTCCGCCGCCGCCCTCGATGCTCCCGGCTGAGGAGAAGTCGCCGGGTGAGGGCGAGCGCGAGGGCACGGAGGAGTCGAGACCGTCAGGCTCGAGCGGACTTCCCGGCGACGGCGAGCCCGATGGCGACGACGAGGAGTCGATCCTCGCTGCGGTGAGCGTCGAAGAGCGGCTCGGCAGCAAGAACTTCGCCGACTGCTCTGCCGACGAACTGGCCCTGCTCAACGCGCTCGTGGAACGGTTGCCCCTCGTGCCGCCGATGCGAGCTGGCCGCCGTCAGCGACGACACCAGCGAGGCACCACTCTCGATGTGCGTGCAACCCTGCGCGAGTCGCACCGCACCGCGGGCGATCCGGTGAAGCGCATCCATCGGCGGGCCACGCCGCGACCGCGACGGGTGGTACTCATCGCCGACGTGAGCGGGTCGATGGAGCCGTACGCGCGCGTGTACCTGCACCTGATGCGAGGTGCGGTGCGGGCCCTCAATTCTGAGGCCTTCGTGTTCGCCACACGCCTGACCCGGCTGACCCGTCAGTTGCGCATCACGCATCCCGACGTCGCCTATCGCAAGGCTGCCGAGGCGGCGCCCGACTGGTCGGGAGGCACTCGCATCGGACAGGCCCTCAAGACCTTCATCGATGAGCACGGACGGCGCGGGCTGGCCCGTGGGTCGGTAATCGTCATCGTGTCCGACGGGTGGGAGATCGAAGATCCAGAACTCGTGGCTCGCGCCATGGAGCAACTGTCGAGGCTGGCCTTTCACATCGTGTGGGTCAACCCACGCAAGGTGGCCACCGGCTACCAGCCCACGGTGGGCGGGATGGCCGCGGCGATGCCCTTCATCGACACCTTCGTGAGCGGCCACTCCCTGCGTGCACTCGAAGAGGTGATGCAGGCGGTCAGGTCAGCTGCCGATGATGGCCGGCGAAGGCCGCCGATGTCGCGTCCTGTGCTGCTGACTTCTCCTGCTCTCGAGGACGCCTACGCCCAGAAGAGTCAGGTGCTTGCCGGCAAGGGCGGGCTGGGCCTCTAGGGTCGTGAGCATGACATCGGACCACATCCCCCAGCGGCTTCGCACCGTGGACGAGCATCAGGCGTTCCTGCTCGGAGGCATCGTGCCGCTTGAGGCGATCGAGGTGCCACTGCTCGAGTCGGTGGGCCAGGTGCTGGCCCGCGACGTGGTGGCACCGTGGCCGCTGCCCCCCTTCGACAATAGCTCGATGGATGGCTATGCCGTGATCGCCGCCGATGTGGCCGCCGCCTCGGCAGACACGCCTGTGATTCTTGAGGTCAGAGGCGACCTCGCTGCCGGCGGAGCGAGCGCCAGTGAGGTGGTGCCCGGAACTGCTCTGCGCATCATGACCGGGGCGCCGATGCCCGCGGGTGCCGACGCTGTGATTCCGGTTGAGGCCACCGATGCGGGGGTCGGAGCCGTGACCATCTCAGCGCCGGTGAGCGTGGGGGCGTGCATCCGTCGGGCAGGCGAGGACATCGCGGTCGGAGCGGTCGTGCTCACCGCCGGAACGCAACTCACCGAAAGGTCGCTGCCGCTACTCGCGGCGGTGGGCAATGCCACGGCGCCGGTGTATCGCCGTCCTCGCGTGGTGGTGATCTCCACCGGCGATGAGCTCGTCGAGCCGGGCACTCCGCTCACGCACGGCCTGATCAGCGACAGCAACGGTGTCATGCTGGTGGCCTGCGCACGCGCAGCTGGGGCCGAGGCCGAGCGCGCACCGCTGGTGCGTGATGAGGGCGTCGAATTCCGAGTTGCTCTCGCCGCGGCCGCGGCAATCGCCGACATTATTGTTACCAGCGGCGGAGTCAGCATGGGGGCGTACGACACCGTGAAGGAGGTCCTGCGCGAGAGTGGCACAGTCGACTTCGCGAAGGTGGCAATGCACCCGGGCATGCCGCAGGGAGGCGGCAGGGTTGGCGAAATCCCCATCGTCACGCTGCCCGGAAATCCGGTGAGCTCGTTCATCTCATTCGAGCTCTTCGTGCGGCCGATGATTCGCCTCATGATGGGTCACCCCGACATCGTGCGGACTACCGAGCCCGCGGTGTGCGCCGAGTCACTGAGTTCAAGTGCCAACAAGCGGCAGTACGCGCGGGCTCTTCTCACCGTTGAGGTCGACGGACGTCGCACGGTGAGACCTGTGGGCGGACAGGGGTCGCACATGATGGGCGGCCTGGCGCAGTCGGACTGTCTCATCGTGATTCCGGTGGGCGTCGATCGGATCGAGGCAGGGCAGGTGGTTGACGTGATCGACCTGATGCGGGAGGCGCCATGACCAGCGAGGGCTTCACGCACCTCAATGCGCAGGGCGCGGCGCGCATGGTGAACGTTGCCGACAAGGAGATCACCACGCGCACGGCCACGGCGTCGGGCCATGTGCGCGTGTCAGCCGAGGTTGTGGGGCTCCTCCGCGGAGCGGGCGTGCCGAAGGGCGATGCCCTCGCGGTCGCGCGCATCGCCGGAATTCAGGCGGCAAAGCGAACTCCTGACCTGATTCCGCTCTGCCACCCCATCGCGATTCACGGCGTCGATATCGAACTCACCGTGCTCGACGACCGGGTCAACATCGTTGCGACCGTTACCACGGCCGATCGCACGGGAGTCGAGATGGAGGCGCTCACCGTGGTGTCAGTGGCCGCTCTTGCTCTCATTGACATGGTCAAGGCGGTCGACCCTGCCGCTGTCATCTGCGACGTGCTGGTGCTCGAGAAGACCGGTGGCAAGACCGGCCTCTGGACTCGGCCGGCAGACCTCTGACGTGGCCCCATTCCGTGCGTTAGTGGTCACCGTGTCGACGCGTGCCGCAGCGGGTGTGTGGGACGACCGATCGGGGCCCATCGTGCGCGATGGTTTGGCGGCCCTCGGGCTCGATGTTGAGGGTCCGGTCGTGGTGGCTGATGGCGATGCTGTTGAGGTGGCATTGCGCGCGGGAGTGGGCGCTGGGTTCCATGCCATCGTGACCACGGGTGGCACAGGACTCACGCCGACCGATCTCACCCCGGAGATGACAGCGCGCGTGGTCGAGCGCACTATTCCGGGAATCGCTGAAGCCTTGCGCGCGGGAGGTGTGGCGGCCGGGGTTCCGACCGCGATCCTCTCCCGTGGCATTGCAGGAACTGCCGGGCAGACCTTGATCGTGAACCTGCCGGGTTCGCCAGGCGGTGTGCGCGACGGTCTCGCGACGTTGGGGCCGATCCTCCTCCACGCCCTCGAACAAATCCCCGGCTCCGACCACACCCGCTCACCCTGACTCGCTGATCCATACGAAAGCGTCACTCCGCCCTCTTTGCCAGACTGTGTGTGAGTCAGTATGACGACGTGTCTGGAGGTGGCGTGTGACAGTGTCGGTGGGTTATTCCGCTGAGGAGATCAGTGATTTCGTGCGTGCCTACGAGTCCCAGCCTTATGGGACGAAGCTGTCGTGGCTGGCGGATCAGGGTGTCTCACATGGGCGGTTGCGTCGGTGGACCGAGGCGGTGCACTTCGGTGATGTGTTGCGGGGGATGGTGCCGCGCGATGATGTTCACGTGAGCGAGTCCCAGGGGATCCGGCGGTTGCAGTCCAAGGCGGTGGCTGCTGAGCGGGCCGCGCATGC
>WLOZ01000159.1 GCA_009699025.1 Actinomycetota bacterium | reverse complement strand
ACTAGTGCAGGTGTTTCATTCCTTGTCTAGTCGACGTCACTCACGGTTGGAGGCGTCAGTTGAGAAGTGCCTCCACACGTGTTCGGATGCCTTCTGGAATAGGTCCTCTGCGGCGTCGAGCCGACGATTCATTCCGTAGAAGGCGTGAATCATGCCGGGGTAGCAGATGTATGTAACCGGGACTCCGTCGCTGCGAAGCCTCTGTGCGTAGGCGTCACCGTCGTCGCGCAACGGGTCATACTCGGCCGTCGCAACTAACGCCGGAGGTAGCCCCGCAAGACTCTCGGCCAGCATGGGCGACGCATAAGGATGAGCGGCGTCTTCCAGATTCGCAAAGTAATGACCGGCGAACCACGCCATGTCATCACTCTCGAGCAGCAGCCCTGTCGCGTTGGCGATCATCGACTCGGTTTCGACACCGAATTGAGAAGGGGCATGAACAAGAATCTGACTCGTGATGCTCGGACCAAACTCGTCGCGAGCTTTGATGCAGACAGCTGCCGCAAGCGTTCCGCCTGCACTGTCACCGATGACGGCAAGGCGTGCAGGATCGATGCCCAACTCAACCGCATGGTCAGACACCCAGCACGTGGCGGCGTACGCATCGTCGAACGGCCCTGGGAACTTGTGTTCGGGCGCCTTCTGGTAATTCACCGCCACCACCACGCAACGGGTTCGATTAGCCAACGCACGACTGGGTGCATCGAAGATGCCGATGTTGCTGATGACGAAGCCGCTGCCATGAAAGTACACAAGGCACGGCGCGGATTCGCCTGCCGCCGAGTCGGGTCGATAGATACGAATTGGAATGTCGGCGGTGGGCCCTGGAATGAACCGGTGCTCCACTCGTCCGATTTCCTCCGGCGGCCCGAATAGATCAACGAAGCCGTAGGCTCCGCGACGCGCCTGCTCGACCGTCTGCTCACGGATGGGCGGGCTTCCGCCCTGAGCCAACAGTTCCAGTAACGCTGCGGCTTGGGGATCTAGTGGCATGTCAACTCCTCACGACGCGGCGTCACTGACGGAGCCGGAGTTGGCGGGCAGCGCAACGAACAGTCGGCCGTCGACCACCTCGATCCGATAGGTGGCCAGCGGAACCTTCGCAGGTCGGCGCACCGCTGCACCGGTGAGCACGTTGAAACGCCCGTTGTGCTTGGGGCACTCGATTTCGCAGTCGTCGAGATGACCCTCAGCCAAATGCCCTCGGCCGTGCGTGCAGAGTCCGTCGCTGAGTGCGTATATATCGCGGCGCGTACGGAATAGCGCGTAGGTACGACCGTCAATGTCGATGCGCTTGACCTGGCCGGGCAGAACAGAGTTCACCGGACCGAGGTCGGTCAGCGTCTCAAGGCCCGCCGCCACGGCCGTGCTCATGGCCAAGCTGCTGGACGAAATCGTGGTCGCAGTAAGTCGGAAGGACGCGCTATCGGGAACCTCGCGGCCGGGGATTTCCCAGTCGGGATCGTTTCGTTGCATCCGCAACGCGAGGACGATCTCCTTGTAGGCGGCACGAACCGACGTCTTCGGCGGCGGCAGGTACTGCTTCACCTCTTCATGCAGTTTCGGCAGCGCGTGGTAAGGCACCGACGGGAAGAGATGGTGCTCGAGGTGGTAGTTCATGTTGAGGTACAGAAACCGGAAGACGGGATTCATGTACACCGTGCGAGTGCTAAACCGGTGGTCGAGGACGTCTTCATTCAAGCCCGCGTGCTGGGTGATCGCAAAGAACCACACCATCCATACGCCATAGAACGAGGGCAAGCCGATGAACAGCAGCGGCACGATCGATCCGATCGCGATGCACCATACGACGACCGCCGCGAGAATGAGAACGAAAACACGCGCCTCTCGAATCACGCGCGGAAACTCCTCCTCGGGTACAAACTCGCGGGTGTCTTCATCGATCGTGCCAGCGGCGTGCTTCACCATGCGCGTGAGCATCTGCGGTCCACTGACCAAGTTCAGATAGTTCGGCAGGACGCTGCCGAACCGAAATGGCCTCGGAAAGCTGATCTCGGGGTCACGCCCAACGATGATGGTGTCGGAGTGGTGACGCACGTGGGACCACCGCCACAACGTGGGCTCGCGCAGCAGCATGAACGAGGCGACCATGTAGACGACATCGTTCGGCCAGCGAGTCTTGAACGCAGTGCCATGACCGTTCTCGTGCCACCGCGGGTCGGCCGCTCCCCCATACAGTGCGCCGTATACCGCGAAGGCCGGAATCACCCACCAACTGCCCAGCGCAACAAAGGCTAGGGCGCCCGCCACGGCTAGCAGCAGGATCCACAGCGCTGTGTCGCGAATCGCGGGCCCATTGCGACGAGTCATGAGTTCACGGAGTCGATCCGGATCAATCGGTGGTCGATACCACTCGCCGTCGGCAAGTCCGAGGCTGACAGCCAGGGCAGCCCGCTCGCCGGTCAGGCTGTAATCGCGCCCGACGGGTTCACCCGAGCGTGTCATGGACGCTTCTTCCGAGGCCATAGTCCCTCTTTGTCTTGTCACGACATGATGACACCTTGAGTGTGAACACTTTATGTCGCCCGCCAACATAAATCAATGATGGTGGGGTACTGGGTATCTCCTGACGAAAGCGCCGCTAGGTCGGGGCTCCCACCTCGGGCTTCGTTGGTCGGTGGGTTCTTGGTAATCACGCAACACCGGGGACGTCACCCGCCGCTTCATCGACGAGCAGTGCCTTGGACCGTACCTAGTGGAAAGGTCACCGCCCCGAACTGCCCTGCGCGGTCTACACTGCCCAGAACATCTGGTGTCATCGAGCAGAAGGTTCTCCCATGCTGCGTACGTCCCGTCGAGCCACCGCCACCAAAGTTGGAAGCGTCCTCATCGCCGGAATGTTGATCGCGAGCGTGGCGAGTTCGGCCTCCGCCATCGACGTAACGCAGGGAGTCGTCGACGTTCCCTTCAGCACCAACACCGGTGCCGGCGCGACCGATGTATATAGCGGCGATCCGGATTTGGTGATGGCGGTCGTCGTGCAAACTGACGGCAAAATCTTGGTGGGTGGAATCTTCACGATTTTCAACGGAAAGCCTGTGGGCGGCTTGGTGCGCTTGAACCCAGATGGCACCGTTGACGACGCATTCTCAGACCGGCTTGACGTCGGGTTTGAGGGTGGTTCGGTTCGGACAATCGCGGTGCAAAATGACGGAAGCATCGTGGTCGGCGGAGTGTTCGACACAGTCAACGGAGTGCCAAGCCTGCATTTGGCTCGGTTGAAGCCCAACGGCGCAGTCGACGTTCGCTTCTCACAGCAGTTGACAAGCACAGGTGACAACACCGGACTCGTTGGCGGCTCGGTGCGCGGGATCACGATTCAAGCCTCGGGCAAGATTGTTGTGGGTGGACGTTTCAACACCGTCAATGGAGTTGACAGCAACCGTCTCGCGCGATTCAACAGCGACGGATCACCCGACACGACGTTTAGTAGCAACCTTGGTACCTCCCCCAACAACGGCCTTGACGGCGCTGTGGAAGTCGTTACCCAGGACAGCAGTGGCAATCTGCTAGTGGGGGGTCAATTCGACACGGCCAGTGGTTCCTCAAGCGTAGACCTTGCTCGTTTCTCAGCGGATGGCGTCGTCGATTCGGGATTCGCTTCAGCCATGGGCTCCGGTTTCAGCCGCCTCTCAATACATTTCGTCAGCACGGTGGCCACCCAGGACTCTGGCAAGATTCTTGTCGGTGGTTCATTCACCGGATTCGACGGGCATTCGACCAACAACATCGTGCGCCTCAGCAGCGGTGGTAGTTACGATTCCGTGTTCACCACGAATGTGGGAAGTGGCTTTGAGACCACTTCCGACTCCGCCCAAGTGGACTCGATCATTGAGATGTCAGACGGGTCGCTTCTTGTTGGTGGCGACTTCGACAAGACCAGCGGGGTTGTCACGGGCCAAGTTGCGCACCTGTCGGCCGATGCCGTCCTCGATACGAGCTTTGCTGCCAACACGTTCGCGCTCACCATGCCGGACTCAACTGTTTTAAACCCGTCGGTGTACAAGTTGGCGGCACAACCCAACGGCGCCGTTGTGGTCGGTGGGTGGTTCTCCTCCGTTGGTGGCGTCGCGAGTTCAGGTGTGGCGAGATTGGCAGCACCCGACCTCACCGCGCCGACATCCCAGACGCTCACGCCCACAGCGCAATTCCAGAAGTCGTCGTCGTTCGGAGTCTCGTGGGTGGGCACTGACCCCGTGGTGACCGGCGAGGTCACGTCAGGGGTTGGCCAGTACGAGGTGCGCTATCGACGCTCAATCTCTGGTGGCGCCTTGGGCGCGTACGTCATGTGGAAGCCGGCGATTGTGACAACATCAGCCACGTTTGCGGGGGCCCCCGATACGCAGTACTGCTTCTCATCGCGTGCGCGCGAAGCGACGACGGGTGTTACTGGCGATTGGTCTGCCGAAAAGTGCACTACCGTTCCGGCCGACGATCGCGCGCTGACCCGTAATGCGCCCACCGCATGGAAGCGCGCAGCATCTTCTGGCTGGATTGCTAGCACGTCGTCTGAGGCAAAGCTCAAGGGCTCGTACCTCATCACGTCTTCGTCGCGGTCAGTGCGCACAGTGGGCGTGGTCGCGTTGCGCTGCAGCAACTGCGGTTCCGTTGACATCTATGTGGGCTCGAGCAAAGTGGGTTCGATCTCGCTGAAGAAGAGTGGCTCAGCAAGCAGGGCGCTGCTCACTCTGCCTCGACTGACTTCACTGAAAACCGGCAAGGTCAAAGTCGTGGTCACCTCAACGAATAAGGTCGTCAAGCTTGACGGCCTCGCCATCAGCGCGCGCTGACGTTTCCGGAAGGAGCGGCACCTGCTGCGCGAGGCCTAGCCGGGCGGGTGCGGCTCGGCGGCTTACCTTGCCGGGCAGGTGACTGCCAGCGAGATGTGCCGATGGCTTCGCCGCGTGTGAGTCGGTCAGCGGTGTGTGCCAGCTTGTCGATCACGCCCTCGGACAGTCCTGTGGGGCCCGGTGTGCGGGTGATCGCGTCGGCACACAGGTTGACGGCGGACTCGACCAGTGTGGCCGCGCGGTCGGGGGTGACGACCTTCCACGAGCGAACCTCAGCGACGATGCGATCGGCGCTGATCTCGCGGTGGTCGAACGTGCCGTCGATAGACAGGGCGAGGCGGAAGCCCTCGTCGATCATGTCGCGCTGGTGCAGGTTGGGGACGGTGTCGTAAGCCGGAGCTAGCACTGTCGTGCTCTCGGTGTGCAGCAGGGCGATGTTCTTCGCGTGCGCGTCGTTGTCGCCGAGCATGATGCTGAAGACGAGGCGGCGGACCCACTGTTCGAGCACAGCACTGCTGCCGGGGATGGCGGAGAGCATGCGCGCGGTCCGCCCGGTGGAGGGTCGGGCAGGGTTGCCGGCGCGATGCGGATCCTCGAACTTCGAGTCCGCGGTGCGCCAGTTGAGGCCGAGGGCCTGCGCGGCATCTTCCTGGTGGATCAGCGTGACAGTGCCGT
>WLOZ01000158.1 GCA_009699025.1 Actinomycetota bacterium | reverse complement strand
CGAGGTGCGGGTGTCCGCCCTGCTCAGGCGGCACTCGGCCTCGTCGTCGATGACTCTCCGTGGTGCGGCACTCCCCGCACCCACGTCCGGCGCTAGAGTTTTCGCGCATCGACGGGCCCGAGGCGCACGTCACCATCTGCCTCGCCTGCGACACCACCGAGTGAGGAGCTCGCCATGACCGATCCAGCCAGCACCGAGCCCGACGGCACCCCCGTCGCCGATGTGCGCACGCTACGCCACGGCTTCTCTCTCTCGGGAGCCTCCGCGCTGTCGCTCTCGGTGATTCGACCGCTCATGTCGTTCACTGTCGTACCGCTCTTGATCGCCACCGCTGGACTCGCGGGTTGGCTTGCTGTGGTGTTCATCGTCGTGGTTATGCTGGCCGTGACCGCTCTGTTTGGGGCCCTCGCTTCCCGATGGCCGCTCGAGGGTTCGGTCGCCGCCTGGTCGAGGCAGTTACTCGGAGCCCGCGCCGGTCTGATGACCGGCTGGCTCTACCTGTGCACCTATGTGCTCAACATGGGACTACTGGCCTACTTCGACGCCCAGCGGGTGCTCTTCCTGGTGGGCATCTCCGCGCCTACCTGGCTCCAAGGTGTTGTAGCTGCCCTTGTGGTCATCGTGGTGTCGACACTGGTGAACGGTCTTGGCCGCCGAGTTCTGAGCGTGCTGTTGGTTGTGTGTGTCGCGATATCGGTAATCGCGAGTGCGGTGTACGCGACCCTGCTGCTGGGTCACGCGCAGCGCGGATTCTTCGATCTCTTCCAGACCCCCCTCGGCGGGAGTCTCGACTGGAACTGGCTGGCCGGCCCCTTCCTGATCGCACTGGCGTGGGCCACCGCCAACACCATGCGTGGCTTCGAGCTTCCGGCCGACGTCGCCGAGGAAATCCGCGAACCACGTGTCAACGTGAGGCGGGCAATGGTGTGGTCGCTCATTGTGGGCGGCGCACTGGTGCTCTACTCGATGATTGCGCTGGCACTCGCTGTTCCCGCTGCGTCGTCGGTGTCGACGTCCATGACCCAGAACCCCTACGCCGGCGCGATTGGTACCGTAATGCAGTCGGCGCTGGGCGAGGGCTCAGCGAAGCCCTTTGCCGCCCTGCAGATCATCGCCACCTTCGTGGCCATGGCCGTGTGCCAACTCGCAGCATCACGCACGCTGTGGACGATGGCGCGCGATCGCGAGGTTCCGGGCCACCGCTGGCTCGTGGGTCTTTCCAGCCGCAATCGAATGCCGGTGCGCGCCCTGACGGTGATTGGTATCGCTACGTTCGTGCTGATTCTGATCGCTCCCGACTTCACGGCTTTCGTGCTCGGTGGGGCCTCAGGGCTGGCATTCCTGCTCGCATTCATCATCACGCTGGTGGGGCTGCTCGTGGCCCTGAGGCGGGGCACGTGGCAAACCGGCTCATGGTCAACTGGTCGCTGGCTCGGACCAGTGACAGTCGTCGCCGTGGTGGTGCTGGCCGCACTAACCATCAACCTCGCGTGGCCGCGCGAGGTCCTGTTCGGAGCAGGATTCCAAGCGTGGCGACCACTCATCCTCCTTGTCGTTATCATCGTCGCCGGCCTGATCCTGATGGCGTGGGCGTTCCGCGACGACGGAGTTCACGTGCGCGACCACGATCATGTCGACCGAGACCTGCACGAGCGCATTGTGCTCGCCCACACCGGCACGTGTAGCGTCTGCCTTCGCGCCCTCGCCCAGGGCGAGGAAGTGTTCTGGAACCCCGAGGCGCACGTCACGATCTGCGTGGCGTGCGATGACGACGTGTTGGTCTAGGCGATCGAGTCGCTGACGCTGGCCTGCACCCGCACCAGCAGGGCTGCCTCGTCCGCCCGCGGGCCCGTGTCAGCCACGACCACACGCACTCCCCCTGCCTCGACCGCCTCGTCGAGGGCGACGACAAGTCCCAGCGCTGAGTCGACCCGCACCGCCTCGATGCCGTGGGCCTGGGCCAAGGCGACCAGGTCGCGACCGTGCGGCGTGCCGAACACCCGCTCAAAGTCGGCGCCGAATCTGGGGTCACCCTGTTCGAGTGAGGAGAAGATGCCCCCGCCATCGTTGTCGATCACCACGATCACGAGGTTGGGTCGAGCGTCGGAGGCTCCCACCACGAGCGCATTGAGGTCGTACAGGAACGCGAGGTCGCCGAGTAACGCGTACCCGGTGGCCCGCGATTCGGGATCGGCCTCGGCTTGGTGGGCGAGCGCCACTCCCCAGGCGGTAGAGATCAGTCCGTCGATGCCCGAGGTTCCTCGGTTGCCCACGACGCGCGGCATACGGTCGCGCGGCAGCGCGAAGGCCTCGGCGTGCCGCACCGGCCACGACGCCCCGATGAGCACGACGCCGTCAGCGTCGGCCTGGGCAAGCAGCAGGCGTGCGACTGCAGGGCCGCTGAGGGCATCCTCGACGTCGAGATGCGTGCTCACGGCGTCTTCGGCCGCCGACGACGCCGTGAGCCAGGACGCCAGCCAGGCGGGGTCGTGGTCGAGTTCCGTGGGCGGCTCGGGAACCGCGCCGAGCACCACTCCGCCCAGACGCAGCGGATCGGCCCAGCGCGCCGCGGGCCGCGAGTCCACGATGACGCGACGCTCAGCGCTTGCGATGAAACGCATGACCCCGCGGCTGAGCCCCACACGCCCCACCGTGACGACGAGCTCTGGGACATGGCTGGCTCGGAAGTCGGCGTCGGCCAGCAGCAGCGACGCATGAGCGATCAGAGTGTCGTGGTCATCAGCCGGCAGCCCACTGGGTTCGGCGATAAGCGGCCACCCGCAGGCGTCGGCCAGTTCGGCAGCGGCCTCGCGCGACTCGTCGTCGATGGCGTCGCCGATCACGACCGCGCCGCGCGCGGGGATTGGTCCGATACTTGCCAGCGACTCGTCGAGCGGCAGCACCATGGTGGCGCTCAAACGCGCGTCGACGAGCAGGGCCGGCGACTCGAGAACCGCGATGACCATCTCGTGGTCGTTGGTCACGCCCGGGTCGGGCACCAGCGGTTCGCGGAACGACACGTTGAGGTGCGCGGGCCCGGGGTCGAAGGCGTCGCACGCCGCCGCGGCCGCCCGCGACACCACCGACTGCACGAGGCGAAGCGCCCGCTCGGACACCACGTCGGGTGCAGGCAGGTCGAAGGCGAACCGCGGCGCTGCACCGAAGACGCCCACCTGGTCGATGGTCTGGCTTGCGCCCGTGCCGCGCATCTCGGCAGGGCGGTCGGCGGTTACGGCGATGAGCGGCACACCCGAGTACGAGGCCTCGGTCATGGCCGGCAGCAGTTCGGCTGCCGCAGTTCCGCTGGTGACCACCACCGGAACCGGCCGCCTCGATCGCTTGGCGAGGCCGAGGGCCAGGAACCCGGCGGTGCGCTCATCGACCCGCACGTGCAGGGCCACTTCGCCACGCCTTTCGGCGGCGGCGAGTTCGAGTGACAGGGCGGCGTTGCGGCTGCCCGGCGCCAGCACCACGTCGGTGACGCCGCACTCGACGAGCGCCGCCACCAGCACGCGCGCGGTCGCGGTGCTCGGGTTCATGCCCGCCTCACTGGCCACGTCCCGACCCTAGTGCTCGTTCGAGCCTCGAGCGCCACCACAGCACCCGGTCGGGAGCCATCGCAGCAGACGCCGCGGCCAGGGACTCGGGATCGGGCGAGACCCGGCCCACCATGAGCTGACCATTCACGGGCATGAGCGGCCAGGCCACCACGTCGGCTGCAAGCAGCGACCCAGTGCCGAGCCCGCACGCGCCACCAAGTTCGGGCAGGGCTGCGGCCAGCGCGAGCCCTGCTGTAAGTCCCACCGCCGAGTCCATCGCCCCCGACACAATGCACGGAACTCCGGCCGCACGCACCACACGCAGGGCGTTGGCCACCCCACCGAGCGGCGCCACCTTCACGACAATGAGATCAACCGCGCCCTCGGCGGCAGCACGCTCGGGATCGGCCGCGGTGCGAATCGACTCGTCGGCCGCGATGCGCACGTCGATGCGGCCACGCAGCTCAGCCAACTCGGCGAGCGTCACGCACGGCTGCTCGGCGTAGTCGAGCCCACGGGCGGCCTCGTTGAGCAGGATGAGAGCCGCCTCGGCCTCGTCGACGGTCCAGACGGTGTTGGCGTCAACTCTGATGCGCGCCTCACTGCCCACCCCGGCATCGTCGAGGGCCGACCGCACCGCGGCCACCCGCTCGACGTCGTCGGGCACCGAGCGCAGGCCGGCGCCCACCTCGCCCACCTTGACCTTCACGGTCACGCAGCCCTGGTCGCGCACCGCCGCACGAGTCAGCTCATAGGCGTCGGCAGCGGTCGTCCCCGGGATGATCGCGTTCACGGGCACGCTTGACCTCAGCGGCTCGGGCCACTGCCCAAACGCAGCCTCCACCGCGGCGTCGAGCCACACCGCCGCCACTTCGTCGGAGTACTCGGGGAAGGGAGCCCACTCACCCCAGCCGCTGGGCCCTCTCAGCAGCAGTCCCTCGCGGTGCTCGATTCCGCGAAACCGCCGACGCATTGGCAGCGAGAACGGCACCATCGCGTCGAGCAGGTGGTCGAGGCCGATCTCCCGAGCCGTCACCCGCGCCTACGGCCTCTTCGGGAACTTCGAGAAGTCGGGGCGACGGCGCTCTTGGTAGGCGTTGCGGCCCTCCTGCGCCTCCTCCGACATGTAGAACAGAAGGGTGGCATCGCCCGCGAGCTGCTGCACGCCCGCGAGGCCATCGTCGGCCGCATTGTGCGACGCCTTCAACATGCGCAGCGCCATGGGCGACAGCGCCAGCATCTCGCGGCACCACTGCACGGTCTCGTGCTCGAGGTCAGTCAGCGGCACGACCGAGTTGACCAGGCCCCAGTCGTAGGCCTGCTCGGCGCCGTACGAGCGGCACAGGTACCAAATTTCGCGGGAGCGCTTCAGACCGATGGTGCGGGCCAGCAGCCCCGAGCCGTAGCCACCGTCGAAGGAGCCCACCTTGGGGCCGGTCTGGCCGAAGCGCGCGTTGTCGGCTGCGATCGACAGGTCGCACACGACATGTAGCACGTGTCCGCCGCCCACGGCGTACCCCGCGATCATGGCGACGACCGGCTTGGGCAGCCGTCGAATCTGAATCTGAATGTCGAGCACGTTGAGTCGCCCAATGCCCTGCTGCGCCACCTCGTCGGAGCCGATGTAGCCATCGTCGCCGCGAATCATCTGGTCGCCGCCCGAGCAGAACGCCCAGTCGCCCTGGCCGGTGAGCACGATCACGCCCACGGTGGGGTCGTCGCGCGCGACCGTGAGGGCCCGCTCGAGCTCGAAGAGGGTCTGAGGTCGGAACGCGTTGCGCTTGTGCGGGCGGTCGATGGTGATCTTCGCGATTCCGACGTCGTCACCCGTCGAGGTCTCGTAGCGGATGTCGGTGTAGTCGCCGGACCGCTCCCAGCCGCAGGCGAGCTCGATGCTCGAGTGCGCGGGGTCGGTGAAGGCTGGCGACTCCTCGGAGACGACCGGTGACAGCGGGTATCGG
>WLOZ01000157.1 GCA_009699025.1 Actinomycetota bacterium | reverse complement strand
GAGTCGCGCACCAGCGCCCGTGAATTGCCCTCGCCGATCAACTTCTGTCCTCGCCACAGCAGCAGCGTGGCCACGAACATTCCCGTGAAGATGACCCAGAAGGGCCACACCGGCGCCCAGTTGGCCGTGCCCGCGGGCGGCGCCCATGCGCTGTTGACGTTGAGCGACCACAGGTACGAGTAGGCGACCAGCAGCGCCACGGTTCCGGTGCTACACGACACGATGATCAGCCACATGCCCATGCGATTGCGGCGCTCGATGACGGCCACAGACTCACCCGTGGTGGGTGACAGCGGCTCAGTGGCGGCACTCATGGGGCACCCACCTTGCTCGCGCCCTCGGCTTCTCGCATGAGCGCCTCATCTTCAAGCTCATACGGATCAGGAACGCCGAAGTCGTAAGGGTCGCTCGTGACCACCGGCAGCACCGGGAAGTTTTCGTGCGGCACGGGCGTCTCGGTCTGGGCCTCGAGGGTGTGCGCACCGAATGGGTTGCCGGGGGCGAGTTCGCCACTGCGCCACGAGATAACCAGCGCGAAGAGGAACACCAGCATGCCGATTCCGATGATGTAGGCACCGATCGTGGACACCCAGTTCGCGACGTTAAACGCACTGTCGAACTGCAACACGCGGCGGGGCATCCCTTGCAGCCCGGCTACAAACATCGCGAAGAAGGTGATCTGGAAGCCGGCGAAAGCGATCCAGAAACCGATCTTTCCGTAGGTCTCGTCGAAGTAGCGGCTGGTCATCTTCGGGAACCAGTAGGCGATGGCGCCCATAGCACCGAACAACCCGGCTCCCATCAGCATGAAGTGGAAGTGGGCGACCACGAACATGCTGCCGTGCATGTACTGGTCAACCGGAGTGTCCGAGAGGTACACACCCGTGATGCCGCCGATGACCATGTTCCAGATGACCGCGTAAACCGCCATCATGGGCAGGCGCGCCCACGGCTTCCCGCGCCACATCGTGCCCAGCATGACCAGCAGCAGAAAGCTGAATGGAATCGAGATGAGCTCGGTCGAGAGCATGAACGGGTAGTTCGCCTGCGGCGCCCACCCGGTCATGTACATGTGGTGAACCCACACCACGGCGCTCAGGCCCACAATTCCGAAGATGCCCGCGACGGCCAGCTTGAACGAGAACAGCGGCTTGCGTAGGAACACCGGCATCAGCTCGAGCAGGGCGGCCGTGGCAGGAAGCACGATGACGTACACCTCGGGGTGGCCGAGCAGCCAGAAGAGATTTTCGTACAACCACACGCTGCCACCGGTGGCGGGCGTGAAGAACGATGTCTGCAGCACTCGGTCGCTTAGCGCGAGGATCTGCGAGTACTGGTACATGGGGAACCAGACCAGCCCCATGATGGCCGAGCCCATGACGCCGTAAACGAAGATGGGTACCCGGCTCCAGGTCATGCCGCGCGCCCTCATCGCCACGATGGTGGTGATGAGGTTCACGCTCGCAATTCCGGTGGAGAAGGCGAACACGATGATGCAGATCTGGTAGCCGATCATGCCGACCGGCGCCTGGTTGGCGAGCGGCTGGTACGCGGTCCAGCCGTCGCGGATTCCGCCCATGAGCAGGTTGCTGATGAGCGGAGGAACCGCGGCCACCAGCAGCCAGATGCTCAGCGCGTTGAGGCGCGGGAACGCCATGTCACGTGCGCCACACATCAGCGGCACGATGAAGTTTCCGAGCGGGCCAGACACAGCAATGATCATCGCGATGATCATCACGATGCCGTGGGTGCCGATGAGCGAGTTGTAGAAGTTGGGGTTGAACACCTCGGCCCAGGTGACGCCCAACTCGGTACGAATCAGCATGGCCAGCAACCCACCGAAGCCAAACAGAACCAGCATCACCACGAGGTACTGGATGCCGACGACCTTGTGGTCGGTGGTGTACTTCCAGAACTTTTTGCGGCCCATGTCCTTGCCTGCCATGTACTCGGCGTCGGCATGGGTGAGGTCGTGACCCAGGAACCAGCGGATGGGTCCGGCGAAGGCGCCAATTCCGCCCATGAACCCGAGGATCCAGCCCACGTACATCATGGTGATCTGAGCCTGCAGGCCTTCAGGAAGCGCGAGATTGTTCTGCTGCCCACCCCCGGTGACCGCGTTGACGATGGCACCGGTGACAACGTAGAAGAGTGCGGCGAGCACGACTCCGGAGACCAGGGCCGTGACGGCGTTGGTGCGGCGCAGGAATCCACCCGGCTTGCCCACCTGACGAGGCTGGGGTACGTGCTTCTGCTCGTGAACGGCGACTGCGGTACTCATGAGGTCTTCACCCCTCCCTGCTCGCGGACCCAGCTATCGAAGTCCTGCTGAGTCACGACGACCAGCTTCGTCTCCATGTAGGCGTGGTGCAGACCGCACAGTTCGGCGCATCTGATGTTGAAGGTTCCGAGCTTGTTGGGGGTGAATCCGGTGTTGGTGATGGCTCCAGGATTGGCGTCGATTTTCACGCCCGCCTCAACAACCCAGAAACTATGAAGCACGTCGAGCGAGGTGACGTTGAAGTAGAGGGGCACGTCGACCGGCACCACGAGCACGTCGGAGGTGATGCGTCCGTTGCCGGGGTACTCGAAGGTCCACACCCACTGCTGCCCGGTCACGTTGATGTCGATTGCCTTGGCGTCTCGGGGCTGCTGGTTAGCCGGCACCGAGCCATACGACGAGGCCGTGATGGTGGCCAGCTCGACCAGCCCCCAGATCACAAGGAAGGCGGCGAGCAGGCTGCATACCGACACCCACACGACAACCGCGACCCCGTTGGTGCGGATCGCGGGTCCCTCCTCGGTGGGAGTCTCGTCGACGCCGACCTTTCCCCAGCCACCCCACCAGCTGTAGGTGATGACCGCGAGGGTGAAGCCCATCAGCGGCGCACTCACGAACGTGAGGACGAACATCGTCTTCTCGATCTCGTTCATGATGTCGGAGGCCGGGCCACCGCTCATGTTCATGAACGCGACCATCACAAACGTGAGAGCGATGATGACCACCGAGATGACCACGGTGAGCTGCAGGATGCGCCTGGCGTACGGGCGCTTCAGCCAGCTCGACACGATGCCCAGCGGGGCCGGGCGGTTGGTGGGAACCTCGGGCTCATCAGCCTCGGGCGAGGGACGCTCGTCGAGTGTCGACATTGTCAGACCACCGTGACCGTTCCGCTCATGAAGCCTCGTTGGCTCATGGGGCCGCCGAACTGCACATACCCGGTTCCGCAGGGGAACTCGCAGTTCCACACGTAGGTGCCGGGAGCTCCGGTGACAAACGAGAAGGTGACATCAAGGGGCTTGGGGTAGCCGTTCGCCTCGTTCTTCGCAGTGTCGGCCTGAGCGGGCATCGGCACATTCACGAAGAAGTAGGGCTGGGTACTGTCGGGATACTGATGGATCGTGAAGGTGTGGGCCACATTCGCGGGGTCTATCGAGGCTTTGGCTGTTCCGTCGTAGGTGGCCGTGCCATCGACGGTGCCGGACACTGTGGCGAGCCAGTTGTTGAAGATCTGACCCCCGGTGTCGTACTGGTGCAGCGTGATGGTGACCAGCGAGTTGGCTGGTAGCTCGATGGAGGTAGACGGCGAGTAGAACGGCCAGCCCTGACTGTTAGCCACCATGGTGACACCGCCAGCCGGAATGTCGGGGCCCGGAGCCGCCGCCGAGGGGTTGGGGTAAATCGACATCTCGAGGGTTGCGTGCGGCAGCTCGCCCTGCGGAGTGGTGGCAGTTCCGGACACCGTGGCGCGGATCGTGGGCGGCTCGGCACCGCGGGCCGACACCACCAGCGCGCTGACCGCAACGACTCCGGCACCGATCAGCACGGTGAGGATCGCGAACAAGGCCCTCTTCATTCGACTCCTCCGTTGCATGTGCGTACAGGCGCAAACTATCGTCCTGAGAGGAGCGTCGAGGGGCCCCCACGCGCATTACCCCGAGGATTTGGGGTGATTTCATTGTTGAAGGAAGGCGGTGAGTGGGCGGGATGGGTCAGTTTCTAGCCCGTTGGACCGTCGACCCGTTCCTCGCGGTCAACCTTCTTGCAATCGCCGCCATCTACCTGTGGGCGGCCCGTCGCGTCACCGGTCGCACTCCCACAATGCCGTGGCCGAAGGTATCCACCGCCTGCTTCCTGAGCGGGCTCGCACTCATTGCCGTCGCCTATCTCGGGCCACTGCCCGCGTGGTCGCACACGTTCTTCTGGGTACACATGACCCAGCACCTCCTGCTGATGATGGCCGCCGCCCCTCTGCTCGTGCTCGGGTCTCCCCTCTGGCTCTGGTTTCGCGTCAGCGGCGATCAAACTCGCCGTCGGGTGGTGGTGCCGATTCTGCGCAGCCGCGTGGTGGAGGTCGCCACCAATCCGGTATTCACCTGGATTTTCTTCGCGGGGGTACTACTCGGCGTCCACTTCACGCCCTTCTACGACTGGGCCCTGCGCAACCACGACGCCGATACCTTCATTGAGCAGCCCCTCTTCCTCGTGGCAGCACTCCTCTACTACTGGCCGGTGCTGGGCCGCGATCTGCTGCCACACCGCACCAAGGCATCACACCGCGTCGTGTCGATGTCGGCAATGATGATTCCCGAGGCGATTGTTGGCGCCGTCATCTACTTCTCGCCGGTGATTCTGTACTCGGTCTTTGCTGCGGCCAACCGGCCCTTCGGCCCCGGGGCACTCGACGACCAGAAACTCGCCGGCGGCCTGATGTGGGCGCTCGTGATGGTGGTCGAGTCGTTCTGGATGATGTGGATGGCCACCGAGTTCTTTCGCAGCGAGGAGCGCCGCAGCCATCGAGTCGACGCTGAGATCGCGGCCGAGATCGCCCTCGCAGCCAGGACTTCCCAGTGACCGCTCGATTCGCTCGACTCGGCCTAGCGGTTCTCGTGGCGGCGTCGCTCGCGCTCGTGGGCGGTTGCTCGCTGATTCCGACAGTGCAGGGCAGCACCTCGCTGTCCTCCGCGGATACCGGGGTCACCGAGGACCTTCTCCTCGGCCTCACTCGCTACCCGGTGGCAGATCGCGTTTCGGCCCCGACGATCTCCGGCACCACCCTCGACGGTTCTCTTCTCGACCTCGCGTCGCTACGCGGCAAGGTCGTAGTGCTCAACGCGTGGGCCTCGTGGTGCGAGCCGTGCAAGACCGAGTTGCCCGTGCTCGTGGCCGAGGCGAGGGCCGCCGACGCAGCGCACCCGTCGTTGGTTGAGTTTGTGGGGCTTGACGTGAATGACACCGAGTCTGGGGCCGCGGCCCGCATGGTCGACCGCTTCGACGTGCCCTACCCCAGCATCGTCGACGACGGCGCGAAGCTGCTCGCCCGCATTCCCGTTGTTCCCCCCGAGGCGATTCCGAGCACCGTGGTGATTGATAGGCAGGGTCGCATCGCTGCCCGGGTGATCGGCGAGGTCAAGCCCGGCATGCTCGGCCCACTGCTTGACGAACTGGCCACCGAATCGCGCTGATCGGTCTACTCTCAGGCACATGCCGTCTTCCAAGATCTCGCGCGAGGCACTCG
>WLOZ01000156.1 GCA_009699025.1 Actinomycetota bacterium | reverse complement strand
TGACGGCGACCCGATGGCCGGCCGCGGCGAGCTGTCCGGCGAGGTTGGCCGACGTGTTGCTCTTGCCTGTTCCACCACGGAAGGAGTGGACGGAGATGACGGTGGTCATGTGGCTACCTCGGACTCGTGTTGGACGACTGGGATGACGCGTGGCAATACTCTCTCGCGCCCCCCACCGTACGACAACGGCGACCCCTCCGAAGCCGGAATTGCCACGCCGCATGCGAATCTCGGTCAGCTGAAGGGAGGCCGCTCGTCGAGTCGTATCGACAGCCGTCCGGCGGTGCGCCAGATGCGCGCGATGGCGTCGGAGTCCTCGGGCGTGATGAGGTTGCCCATCACTCGAAGAGCGATGGTCATGAGCCACTCGCTGCGCATTCCGACCGGGCCTGCCGCGGCGATCAGGCGGGGCGTGGTGAGGATGCCGGCGATGCGGCGCGCGATCGAGAAGGCCACCCCGTAGTGGTCGACCAGGGTGGCCGGCCAGGCCCGCACGAGGTCTGACTTGGGGTTGGCCATCAGCTCGGCCGCCAGGCGTCCGGTCTCGAGTCCGTAGTCGATGCCCTCACCGTTGAGAGGGTTCACGCACCCGGCAGCGTCGCCGACCAGCATCCAGTTGCG
This sequence comes from Actinomycetota bacterium, assembly GCA_009699025.1. Next base: position 4,934 of record WLOZ01000156.1, on the reverse strand, counting down.
GCCAGAGACCCCCGAGACGGCTCCCCCCATGGGCAGCAGCGCCGACCAGGGGGCGCGCACCTCGCCGGTGAGCTTCCAGTCGTCCCGCTGCTGATCGGTGTACACGTCGATGAGGCGCCGAAGGTTGATCTCGGCAGGACGCTTCGCAGTGGCGAGCGTTCCGACGCCGACGTTCACCTCGCCGTCGCCGAGCGGGAAGATCCAGCCGTAGCCCGACAGGATCTCGTTCGACTCGCCGCGCAGCTCGAGGTGCGAGGTGATCCACGGGTCATCGGTGCGCTCCGACGTGACGTACCCGCGGGCCGCCACGCCGTAGGCCGTCTCTCGGTGCCACTCGCGGCCCAGCGTGCGACCGAGCTGGGATCGGGCTCCGTCGGCCACGATCAGCTGGCGGCAGCGCACCTCATGAGTGGGCGAGCCCTTGCCGGCCCCCGTGCGGAAACGCACGGCTGACACACGGTCGCCCGATCGCACCACGTCGATCGCACGAGCGCCCTCCATCGCGGTGACTCCGGCGTCGAGTGCTACCTGACGGATGGCGGCGTCGAGCTCGAGCCGGGGCGCAGCGCCCCCACGGCTGGGAAGTGAGCCGCCCGGCCAGGGGAGTTCGAGGGTCTGGCCGAAGCCGTGGGCGCGCAGCCCCTTGTTCACCGCCCTGCCGGCGAGCCAGGGAGAGAGCCCCAGCGAGTCGAGCTCGGCGATGGCGCGCGGCGTGAGGCCATCGCCGCACGGCTTGTCGCGCGGGAAGGTCTCGGCGTCGGCCAGCATCACGTCGCGGCCCTGACGAGCGGCCCAGGCCGCAGCCGACGACCCGGCCGGGCCCGCACCCACGACGAGGACGTCGGTCTCGACCACGGATGCGGCTGCGGGGGGAGTCACCCCACCATTGTCGCGGGTGACTCGGAGTCGCGCCCCTCGGCCGCCAGGAGTGTGCCCTTGATCTCAAGGCCCCATCGGTAGCCGCTCAGCGATCCGTCGCTGCGCACCACCCGGTGGCACGGCACCACGAGCGCGACGGGGTTGGTGGCACAGGCACGGGCCACGGCGCGGACCGCGGTGGGGCGCCCGATCGACTCGGCCACCTCGGAGTACGAGCGGGTCTCGCCGCGCGGGATCTGCACCAGGGCGTCCCAGACCCGGGCCTGGAAGGCGGTCCCGTGCACGTCGAGCGGCAGCGTCGCGCTCGACTGCTCACCATGGGCGAGTTGCACGAGGCCGGCCATGACGTCGGCGAGCGACTCGTCGGACCGCTCGAGCGCCGCAGCCGGGAACTCGTCCGCCACCTCAGCAGCGAGTGCTTCGAGATCGGTTCCGATTCGCACCGCGCACAAGCCGTCGACTGACGCGACCGCGACCACCCATCGGTCGTGGTCGCCGATGCGGACGGGGGCCGCCGACCACGCGAGAGTGATGCCGGGGGCGCCAGACGCGTAGGCCCGTGGCTTCATGCCCAGGCGTTGGCCCGCCTCCTCGTAGAACCCGCGACTCGAGCCGTAGCCAGCCTCGAACGCAGCGTCGGTGACCGAGTCGAGCGTCCGCAGCAGGTCGCGGGCACGTCCGGTGCGCACCGCCTCGCCGTACTCGCGCGGTGAGATGCCCAGCACCTCCCGGAAGGACCTGCTCAGCTGCCTCTCGCTGCACTGGGCCACGGCGGCCAGCTCGGGACTGGGCACCGGGCCACCGGCCTCGTCCATCGCTCGCACCGCAGCGAGAACTCGCTCACGAGCCGTGTCGGTGGGAGGGGGCACGGGGTTCGCTGTGGACACGGTTCGACCCTAGGCGACCGTCGCCCGGCCCCACACTCCGATTCCGGACACTCCCCGGACGCTCGAGAGCCGTCAGAACGAGCACTCGCCCCCGTCGCAGCAGGGCTGGATGTAGTGGCAGCGCGGGCACATGTCCTTGCCGCCACGACGCTCGAGGTCGGCCGACTCACAGGCGGGGCACGAGCCCGGGTTTCCCATCACGGTCCACCATTATCGAGCACTGTCGAGCATACGACGCAACACATTCGACACGACACGCCTCAGCGGCGCATCGGGGCCTTCCACCACGAGGCAGCCACTCGCCGTGACCGAGCTCGTGGAGAACACCAAACCTCCGGCACCGGTCTCGGCCATCACCATGTCAGCGGCGACCACAGGGTGAGGTGCTCGCGATCGGCCATATTCGAGGACGCCGAAGTGGTCGGAGGTCCGGGGACGAGCAGTTGCCAAGATGGTGAGTCGGCCAGGTGTTGGCAAGGTCGGATCCACACGGTCAAATTCATTACCCGCGCCAGCATTGATTCCTTCGGCTCCGAAGCGCGGTCCCTCAACGCCGTCGAACACCCACGACCATTCAGGCGTGTAGCTCATCTCCGATCGCTCAAACTCCAACGAGTCGCCCGCCCCAAAGCCCGTGAACGCGACGCTGACCGATTCATTCGGTGGGCGTCCGGCCTCGACCCATAGACCCCCTGTGACCGACTCAAACTGATGCGCCCGATCGAACTCATCCACCGACGAAGTCTGGGATCCGCCCCATCGACGAACCTCCATGAGATGCGGCTTGGTCGGATGCAACGACGTCACCCAATACAGGCCGTTGCCGCCGAGGTAGATCACGTGACCCCCACGGTCGAGGTGGCCTTGGAGAGCGTCGAGCATCTGCGTGGTCCAGTACTCGGGATGGGCCGAGAGCACCAGAACATCGACGTCCGATAGAGCCTCAGCGCCTGCGTGATGGAGTTCACGATCATCGAGAACTGCAGGGTGCACGCCTTCCGACACGAGCCAATGCCATGCGTAGAGGTCAGCCATCATCAGATGGGTGACAACAGCACCGTCGGCAAAACCGTCCCCACCCTCAACCTGCAGTCGGGCGTGCGGCGAGAAGGTGTCGCACGGACGCCGACTCGTGGTGATGAGAACTGGAGAGCCATCTGAGTGCAAGGAGTAGTGCGAACGGCCCGGCCACAGTTCTGGTGCGCGTCCCAAGTTGCCATAGGCCTGCCAGGTGAGCGTCGGCACCAGCAGGGTTACCCGTGCCGAACCCATCACCAGGAACGGTAGGTCGCGCTCATCGTCGGCCGTGGTGATTCGCAGGCTGTAGAAGCCTGACGGCGCATCTGCCGGTACCTCAATGGTGGCAGCCAGCGGCCACTCACAATCGTCAACATCGTCACGATGAAGGTGGATCGAGCCTCCGAGAACCAATGGACGACCTGTTGACTCGACCGGCGGCGGAATGAGAGTGCTCCACGCAGGGGCGCCGAAGAGAGTCAGCGCCGGAGTGCCAGCGGCCACAGGTGGAGCAGAGTCAGGGTCAGATCGGTCGTCGAACTGCCACTCGTGGTCGGCGGCGTCCCCCAGCCCATTCATGAGATCCATCAATTCGACGATGTCGAGAGACCGCAGGTGAAGTCTCGCTCCGCCGACATTTCCGTCGAAGGCGCCATTGGCTACGCCGACGGCACGCCCCACCATCAAACAACCGTCGTCGTCACGCGGTCCCACGTGCTCCACGACGAACTCGCGCACGAAGGGCCCGCCCGTTCGCCCCCACGGGGCCGAAAATAGGGTAATACCATCTCCTGATGCGTCGACCACCGCACCCACGAAGTGCCAGGCTCGCTCACGCAGCCTCTGCCCGGTAGCCAGATCATCGACGCGATCGTCGCGCCACCGTCGCAATGTCAGTTCGCCTCCCACCGCGACCAAGGCCACCGCACCCACGGGCGTCAGCCAGCTGCAGATCACCGAGTCCGCTGAGAGGTCGGTGGGTCTCAGCCACGCTGAGAAGGTGAACGGTGTTCCGCCGGCAAGAAGGCCCTCGGCCTGAAGCCAGGAGCCCATCTGCGTGGGGGTCGAACCGGCCCGGACTTCGGTTCGGCCCCAGTCACAGTCCTTGACCAGCACGCCGGGCCCCCGAGGATTCGGATCAGAATGCTGCCACTGACGAACCGACACGACCCCCTGCACGTCGTTGGCATGCAGCGCGAGTGAGTCACCCGACCGGACTGCCATTGACATCAAGTAGGCGTCGACCATGGGCAGAGACTAGCGGCAAAACCGTTGGAACATCCGCTTGTTCGAGATCATTCCGCCACAGCATGAAGGGTCGCGACAGACTGCCTGCGGATGACCAACGGCTCGGGCTCGCGTACCGTGACCGCCTTGGGACCCGGCTCGCCGATGATCTGCCGATGCAGCATCTGAACTGCTTGCCGGCCAAGTTCTAGAAGCGGCATCGCGATGGTGGTCAGTGCCGGCGCAAGGTAGTCAGCAAGGGGTGAGTCATGAAACGCGACAATCGAGAGCTCGTCAGGAATCACGACACCTCGCTCTCGAGCGGCCGCCATGGCTCCCACCGCCCCGGCAAGACTCGCGGCTGCCACCGCCGTGGGCGGCCTCGACACATCGAGGAGCCGGAGCATGCCCTCGTGTCCCCCGGCCTCGTCGAAGCTGGTGTGAACGACAAGTTCGGGCGACGTGGAAATTCCGGCCTCACGCAGTGCCTTGCGGTAGCCCGCGACCCTTCTTCGGGATGTGTCGACATCCTTGGGTCCGGCGAGGCATCCGACGCGCCGATGACCAGCCCCGATGAGCTCGCAGGTGCCGAGGTACATGCCCCTCTCATCGTCTTCGATGATGCGGGGGATCTTGCTGGCGATCTGTCGGTTGAGCACCACGATGTTGCCGAAGACACTCGCGAGATCATCGGTGACCTGGTCGGTCAGGGTTCCGCTGGCGAGGAGCAGTCCATCGACCCGGCCCTCAAGCACCAGGGTTCGGATGGCGTCATTGGCGCGTCCCATTTCTGACCCGTCAGCGACGACCAACACGTAGCCGAGGCGCCGCGCCTCATCGCCAGCACCTTTGATGATGTCGGCGTAGATGAACCCCGAGACTTGCGGAATCAGAAGTGCGATGGTGGAGGTTCGGCGCATTGCC
>WLOZ01000155.1 GCA_009699025.1 Actinomycetota bacterium | reverse complement strand
GGTGAATGCCGCCCTGGCAGTGGACACTGGGGGAGTGAACACCGCCGCAGTCGGCGCAGAGCCACCCACAGACGACGTGATGATCCAGGAGGAAGCACAGTGACCGAGTTGGCCACCGAGAACCTCGAGCAGGTTGACGACGGGGTCGACGAGCAGGTTGAGCCGGTTGACCAGGTCGAGTTGCGGCCCGCCCTCGAGGCAATCTTGCTCGTCGCCGATGAGCCCGTGCCGGTCATGACATTGGCGCAGGTGCTCAATGCACCCGTTCCCAACGTCGAGGAGGCGCTGCGGGCGCTCGCCGACGACTACACCGCCGGGGGTCGAGGATTTGATCTCCGTGAGGTCGCCGGCGGCTGGCGCTATTACACGCGCGAGAACTGCCACCCGGTGATCGAACGGTTCGTCCTCGACGGGCAGCAGGCCCGGCTCACCCAGGCCTCCCTGGAGACCCTCGCGGTGATCGCCTACCGCCAGCCTGTGTCCCGGGCGCGTGTCTCCGCGGTTCGAGGGGTCAACGTCGACGGTGTCGTGCGCACGCTGGTGTCGCGTGGCCTGATCGCTGAGGCCGGGTCGGAGTACGAGTCCGGCGCCATCCTCTACCGCACCACCAGCTACTTTCTCGAGCGGCTCGGGCTCACCAGCCTCGACGAGCTACCGCCGCTCGCCGACCATCTTCCCGATATCTCCATGCTCGACGAGCTCACGGAGGGGTCGGTCGACTCGCCGGCAGCCTTATGACCCACAACGACGACGTTGATGCCATCAGGCTCCAGAAGGTACTCGCTGCTGTGGGGCTCGGCAGTCGCCGTGCCTGCGAGCAGCTCATCGACCAGGGGCGGGTCTCCGTCGACGGCAAGGTCGTGCGTGAGCAGGGCGTCCGGGTGAACCCGCGCACTGCCGTGATCAGCGTTGATGGCGAGCGCATTTCCACGGCACCCGACCTCGTGGTGCTGGCGTTCAATAAGCCGCTCGCTGTGCTGAGCACGATGGTCGACGACCAAGACCGGCCATGCCTCGGCGACTACGTGGCCGACCGGACCGAGCGGCTGTTTCACGTCGGACGCCTCGACGCCGACACTGAGGGCCTGATTCTGCTCACCAACGACGGCGAGCTCGCCCAGCGCCTCGCCCACCCGCGCTATCAGGTGGCCAAGACGTATGTGGCCCGGGTTCCGGGTCCCGTGGCTCGAGGAGTTGGCGCCCGGCTACGCGAGGGGATTGAGCTGGAGGATGGTCCCGCCAAGGTCGACTCGTTCAAGGTGCTGCAGTCGTCAGCCCGCGAGGCAATGGTCGAGATCGTTCTGCATGAGGGCCGAAACCGCATCGTGCGGCGCATGCTCGAGGAGGTCGGCCACCCCGTGCTGTCTCTCGCTCGAGTCACCGTGGGGCCCATCAGGCTTGGGGCGCTTAAGTCGGGCCGATGGCGAGTTCTCGGGACCACCGAGACAGGGTCGCTGCACACCTCGGTGGGCCTGTAGGCCTTCGCTACGTGGTTTGCGTCAATGCTTTACTGGCCACGGCTCCCCAGCCGGAGACGTTGTGAGCTTGCACGTAAACGATGTAGTGGCGGTTGAGAATGCGACCTCCGACGGAGGTCGTGCGGGTGTTTGCTGACACGTTTGACCACGATGTGTAGGTCTGGGTGAACGTGTCGTACCAGCGCACCCTGTAGCCGGTGACTGCACCAGACCCGGTGTACTGCGGCTGGTCCCAGGTGACCTGTGCCGTGTGAGACGCAGGAAACGCGACCACCACGGTTCGTGGCTGGGTGGGAGTGCCCGCGATCGTGCTGACCACCACTGACGCTACAGACGCGCGCACAGTGGTGCCCTGCGTAGTGCGGGCGCGCACCGTGAACGAGTACTTCTTGCTGTTCACCAAATTCAGCACCGTGCACGAACGCGCCGGTGCCGTGGAGCCGCTCCTCTTTGTGGAGCAGGTTCGAGTAGGACGGCCCGGTGATGTGGCGGTGACTGTGTAGCTGGTGATTTGAGCACCTCCAGTGGAAGCGGGTGCCTGCCACGACACGACGGCGGAGGCGTTGCGCGGACTCGCGGTGACGGTGCGAGGAGCGGTCGGCGTCGTGCGGGCAACCGAGGCAGTGTTGGCGCTGGTCCGCGACGACGAAGGAGAAATTCCGTTCGCTGCGGTCACCCCGACCCGGAGGAAGCGACCGGCCTGCGAGTCGGGAATGGTGTAAGTCGACGAGGAGGCTCCGCTGATAGTCGCCCAGCCGCTGGTGCCGTTCGCGGAGGACTGCCACGAGTACGAAAGCGTGGGGCGGCCGGTAACACCCGTCGGCATAGCGGTGAGCGTCCCTCGCACGACTGCTGTACCCGTTACCGACACCGAGCTGATCGTCGGTGCTGAGGCAGCCGAATCTCCGGCGATTGCCCATGAACTGGGTGCAGCGATCAGCACGTCACGAGCTGATTGCCCGGATGCGCTGTACAACAGGCCCGAGGCGCCGAGCGAGATTCCGGAATTGTGAGTTTGCCCGCTCCAGCCACTCAGGGTCGCGTTGTAGTTAGCCACGGTGAGTCCGGAGCCATCCAACATGTTGGACATGCCGTCCCACGACCAGTCCTGAACGACTGAGCCGATGTTCCAGTTTCCGAGGCTGCGATTGAACGCCGAAGCGCCAGAGAACGCCTCGTACATTCCAGTGACCTTGCTCGTGTCCCAGTTGCCGATCGGCTGGTTGAACGAGGATGCGCCCTTGAACATCCTGCCCATGTTGGTGACCTTGCTGGTGTTCCAGTTACCGATGGGCTGATTGAAGGCGGTGGCTTCGGAGAACATTCTGTACATGCGAGTGACGTTGCTGGTGTTCCAGTTGCCGATGGGTTGATTGAAGGCGGTGGCTCCGCGGAACATTTCGAACATGTCGGTTGCAGCACTCGTGTCCCAGTTGGCGAGTGGCTGGTTGAAGGCCGTCGCTTCGTAGAACATGCCTCCCATGTCAGTGACCTTGCTGGTGTTCCAACTGCCGATGGGTTGGTTGAAGGCCTTGTTTCCATAGAACATGTCGTACATGTTGGTGACGTTGCTGGTGTCCCAGTTGCCGATCGGCTGGTTGAAAGTCATCCCAAGGTTGTCGTTGTCCATAAACGTGTACTGCATGTCTGTGACATTGTGGGTGTTCCACGAACTGATGTCTTGGTTGAAGGCAATCGCGTCATCGAAGGTGTCGTAAAGGCTGGTAACAGTTGTCGGCAGACAGTTCGGAACCTTGGTGAGATGGGTGGCGCCGACAAATGCGGAGTCCAACTTCTCGAGGCCGAGGTTGCCCCACTCTCGCACCTCGGTGATGGCATCGGCGCCCCGCGTTCGGTTGTCCTTGTATCCGAACGTTCCCAGCTTGTCACCCGAGATGGAGATCCAAAAAATTTGGGGGAGCGGCCCATAAGTATGCGAGTAGAGACCGGAAGCGTTAATGCCACTGTCGATAGTTCCGTCACCCCAGTTGATGGTGATGTTGGTGACCGTTCCGAACAGTGCGAGTTCAACCGTCTCGTTCGCTGCCGGGACCACCTCCAGCACCATTGCGCCAGACCCGCAGGTGGTTGCGGATGCGGGTGGTACCGATGCTGCTAAGCCCACCGCGGCAAGGGCGGTCGCGGCTACTGTTGCCGTTAGGCGGCGAAGGAGGGCGCGGGTCATTGGGGGAACTCCTGTGGTTTGGGGTCGGCGCTCGGAGCCGGTTCTATGCCTAGAATATAATCCGCTGAGTTCCATTCACCTAGCGATGCAGAGGCTGGCCTGTTCGAAATTTCTCGATTCCAGGCACCAGTGCAGCGCCGCGCCCCGCTGTTGCCATGGTGGACTTCGGTACTCTTGCGGCGTGACTCTTCGAGCGATCCGTGGCGCAACGTGCCTTCAGGCTGATGACCCCGCCGAAATGGCGGAGGCGGTGGCCGAACTTTTCGGCCAGATGATGGCACGCAATGAGGTTCGCGATGCCGATCTGATCTCCATTTTCTTGACCTGCACTCCCGATCTAGTGTCGGGATTTCCGGCCGCCGCAGTACGCACTCTCGGATATCACGATGTACCACTGATGTGTGCACAGGAAATGAACGTGTCCGGGGCGCTTGCGAGGGTGGTGCGTGTGATGGCGCATGTCGACAGTGAGCTTGCCCGCGCGGAGGTACACCACGTCTACCTGCGCGGCGCCGAGGCGCTGCGCTCTGACCTCATCGAACCGAAACAGGGAGAGTCGGCGCCGTGATGCCCACCTCCGTGCTGGTGGTGGGCACGGGACTGCTCGGAACGTCGGTGGCGCTCAGCCTGCGAGACAGTGACTTCGACGTCGAGGTGTGGCTTCACGACGAGAACCCGGATGCCTCGGCCCGCGCGGCGGACATGGGAGCCGGGACGGTGGGGCTGCCCGAGAGCGACCCTGACCTCGTCCTCGTCGCGGTGCCTCCCCTCGTCACCGGGTCGGTCGTGGCGCAGTGGCAGCGCCGGTACGCGACGTCGACCTTCACCGATGTGGCCAGCGTCAAGGCCGGGCCGCTCGAGGACCTGCTCGCCGCTGGGGGCGACCCGACCCGGTACGTGGGTGGCCATCCCATGGCGGGCCGCGAGGTCTCGGGCCCGGCCGGCGCACGCGTCGACCTGTTCGTCGACCGGGTGTGGGCGATCACTCCGCTCGACGGCACCGACCTCGACCGGGTTGCCCTCGTGCGTGGCGTGGCCGAGAACGCGGGCGCGGTGCCGGTGATGCTCGACCCCACCACCCATGATCGCGCGGTGGCGCTCACGAGTCACGCACCTCAGGTGGTGTCGTCGCTGCTGGCGGCCCGACTCGCCCACGCTGACCCTTCCGAGGTGATGGTGTCGGGCCAGGGCCTGCGTGACGTCACGCGTATCGCGGCTTCCGACCCTGAGCTCTGGACCGAAATCATTGCCGCGAACGCCGATCAGGTGCTCGACGTGCTCGACGAACTTCACGACGACCTGCAGACGATGCGTGATGCTTTGCGCCACCTGGGAGGGGCAGACGGCGGCACCGCGGGAGACCTCGCCGACATCACCTACCTGCTGCATCAGGGAAATGTGGGTAGGGCTCGAGTTCCTGACAAGCACGGCGACCGGCTGGCCCCCGAGTACTCGGTGGTGGCCGTTCAGATCGACGACCGTCCGGGCGAACTGGGCCGCCTCTTCGCGGCGGCCGGCGAGGCCGAGGTGAACATCGAAGACGTTCGCATCGACCACGCGCTGGGCCGGCTGGTCGCGGTTGTCGAGTTGCTGGTGCGCCCGGAGGTGGCTCAGGGGCTCTCCGACAGCCTGGCGGCGGCCGGTTATCGCCTCCGAGGCTGATTCCGGCAGTCAAATCCAGCTGTTCCTACGGGACTTTCCGACCGGAGAAGGTCTCCCGTGAGCGGTTGGTCTGCCGGTGGCCATTGCCTCACTAGGCTTGCGGTGTGTCTGGAACCCCTGTGCTGCCCGTGATCGCGGTCGACGGGCCCGCCGGTTCGGGCAAGTCGAGCACGTCGCGGGCCGTGGCAGCGCGCCTCGGGCTGCGCTACCTCGACACCGGGGCGATGTACCGCGCGATGGCGTGGGGCATGCT
>WLOZ01000154.1 GCA_009699025.1 Actinomycetota bacterium | reverse complement strand
TCGACTCCACCAGCGTCGTTAATAGCCTTGACCGCCTGCTCGTAGCCGGCCTGAATGGGCGGGCCGAAAACTCCGAGAGGGCCGGTGAGCGGCAGCGAGGTGCCCAGGACGATCGGCTCGCCGACAGGTGCGGTGGTCTCCGAGGCGGAGGCCGACGCTGAGTCTGACGATGCCGCAGCCGACGACGAGGTGCCGCCGCCCGAGGACCCGCCACACGCGGCGAGGGTCATCGCAAGTGCCGCTCCCGCGGAGACCGCGAGTAGTGACTTCCTTCGATTCATTGGGGTGACCTTTCTCGCCGCGGGAGGATCCCGTCGGCGTGGGTGGAGCGACCCGTCAGTGGGTCGCGCCGAAATAGGCCTCGGAGAGACGGTCTGCGTCGTCGAGGTTGTGCGGTGGGCCTTCGTACGTGATCCGTCCACGGTCGAGCACATAGGCGTAGTCGGCGATGGACAGGCTTCGGTGCGCGTTCTGTTCGATCAGCAGCACCGACAGGCCCGTGTCGCGAATCTTCGCGATGGCCTCATACACGGTGTCGACGGCAATGGGTGACAGGCCGAGCGAGGCCTCGTCGAGGATGAGTAGCTTCGGGTTCGACATCAGCGCGCGCCCCATCGCCAGCAGTTGCTGCTGGCCCCCGCTCATGGTTCCGGCGGTCTGCATGCGTCGCTGGCCCAGGATGGGGAAGAGCGCGCACATCTCGTCGGCGCGGTCGCGCCGGGCAACCTTCCCGAGGGTGTAGCCCCCCAGCAGGAGGTTGTCCTCGACCGTCAGCTCGCCGAAGATCTTGCGCCCCTCGGGGCAGCAGGCAACACCGCGGGTGATGCGCACATGCGGGGGAAGCGTGTCGACCACATCGCCGCCCATGCGCACGGTGCCCTCGGCCGCTGGGATGAGCCCGGTGATCACGCGCGTGAGCGTGGTCTTGCCAGCGCCGTTGGCGCCCAGCACCGACACGACCTCGCCGGCCTGCACCCTCAGGCTGACGCCGTTGAGCGCGGTGGCCTTGCCGTAGCGCGCAACCACTCCCTCGAGCTCGAGGAGCGGTGCCTCGGCGACGTCTCGGCGCGGGGCATCTGACGCATGAGACTCGCCCACGCTCTCGCCGAGGTAGATCGACCGCACCAGCGGATCGGCGGCGACCTCGTCGGACGTGCCGGTGGCGATCACCTTGCCCCAGTCGATCACGATCACGCGCTGGGCAAGCTCACGAATCACGACCTCCACGTGCTCGACCACCACGAGCGCGACACCCTCAGCGTGCACCTTGCGGACAATGTCGATCATCTGCTCGGTCTCGTGGGCGACGAGCCCAGCTCCCACCTCGTCGAGGAAGAGCACCCGGGGGTGCAGCGACAACGCTCGCGCCATCTCAAGCCGCTTGAGGTCGAGCAGACCGAGGCTTCCGGCGGGGCGACCGGCCTTGTCGGCGAGGCCGCACAGTTCGAGCACGTCGACGTCGCGGAGGCGGTCACCCTTGGCGAGGCTGCCCACGTGTACGTTCTGCGCCACCGTGAGTCGCATGAACGGACGCGGCACCTGGTTGGCCAGGGCGACGCCCGCCCGGGCGATGCGATGGGTGGGCCAAGCTCTCACCGAGACGCCGTCGAGCAGCACGTCGCCCGAGTCGGGACGGATCTCGCCGAGCAGCGTCTTGAGCAGGGTGCTCTTGCCGGCGCCGTTGGGGCCCATGACCCCCACCACCTCGCCGGCCTCAATCTGGAGGTCGAGGTTGTCGAGGGCGGTGACGCCACCAAACCTCTTCGTGAGCCCTCGGGCCTCCATCAGCGGCATGGTCGCTCAGGCCCCAACCGCGTGACCCGTGAGCGTGTCGAGCAGCCCTGAGACCGCGTCGTCGAGCCCGTCGTCACTGCCCACGTCGTACACGTAGAAATCGGGGCGCACGATGACCGCATCGGCGTCGAGTTCGTCGAACCAGCGCGTATAGGTACCTTCGACGTCGGCAACCGCGGCACCCTCACCCACCTCAACGAAGCGGAAGCCGTGGCCCTCGGCCGCAGCGCGAGTGGCGCCGCTGAGGCCCGCCAGCGAGCCGGGACGCGCCAGCACTGTCCAGCCATAGCCCAGGAGGTCGTCAAACTTGCCGGTCTCGCCGTTGACCGCCACCACGCCCTGGTACGAGAGGAAGCCAGCGGCGGCGTGGCTGCTCTTGAGCCCCTCACCGAGGTGCGCGGGGGGCGGGGGCGGAGGTGCCAGCGATGGGTCGGCGACGACGGCCATCATGGCGGCGTCGCGACCGGCCGCCACCTCGGGGTCGGTGATGCAGATGACCTGACCAAGGCCGATCGAGAAGTCGATCCAGTACCGCACATGCTCGGTGCGCTCGGGTCCGTAGGTGTCGAGCAACGAGTCGGGCGAGCGGCCCGACAGCACGGCGTCGAGCTTCCAGACGATGTTCTCGGCGTCGCGGATTCCCGAGCACATGCCCTGCCCCGCGAAGGGAGGCATCAGGTGGGCGGCATCGCCGGCGATGAGTACGCGCCCCTTGCGCCACTCGTCGGCCCAGCGCCCGCGGAACGTGTACACCGTGTGGCGCTCCATGACGGAGTTCTCGGGCGTGAGGCCAAACTCCTCGAGCCGCTTCCAGGCCGTGGCCTCGTCGTTGAGTTCCTCAATCGTCTCCCCTGGCATCCGCAGGTACTCCCACCGCCGACGATGCGGGTTGCCGCCCGGCACCACGGTGGTGGGCCCTGACGGGCGGCACCACTGCCACGCGGGCGGGTCGAAGTCCATCGGCTCGTTGGGGAACATGTCGAGGATGAGCCAGTCGAACTCGAAGCCGAGGTCGGTCATGGTGAGACCGAGCGACTCGCGCACGAACGAGTTGGCACCGTCGACCCCGATGGCGTACCTGCCGCGAAAAGTGCGCGTGGTGGGCTCGACACCAGCCGCTGGCTTCGTCTCCTGCGCGGTGATGGTCACTCCGTCGGCGTCCTGCTCGAGCCCGATCGCAGTCCAGCCTCGCAGCACCTGCGTGCGCGACTCGGTGGCGACGATCGCGTTGATCTCCTTCTCGAGGTCGGGCTGGTAGAAGAAGTTCGAGGTGTGCCACCCCGACCTTCCGGCGCCACGCCAGTCGACGTCGACCAGCACCTGCTTGTCCTCATTCACCCAGCGGTAAAGGTTGTTGTAGGGGGCCACCGCGGGGTTGTCGTCGGAGTTGAGCCCGATCGACTGGAAGAGCCGGGCGATCTCGTCGTCGAAGTGCACGGCGCGGGGGTATCCGTAGACATCGGGGTAGCGCTCGAGTGCCACCACGTCATAGCCGAGGTGTCCGAGCTTGTAGGCAAGGTACTGGCCCACAGGTCCGTACCCCACGATGATCACGTCGACGTCGATGTGCGCGCTCATGTCTGCCTCTCTCGGAGTTCTAAGAACTCTCAGAACCTGGGGTCGTGAGGATGGTGTCGGTCGTGTGGCTCGAGTCGTCTAGTGCGCGGCGATCATGTGGGCAGCGACGTCTTCGGGGTCGAGGAACGAGGGCGACGGCGGCGGGCCCCATCGGTAGAGCCCACGCGAACCCTCAACCGTCTCCGGGCTCCAGAGCGAGTCGTCGACGATGGAGTCCATGTCGGAGTAGTACTCGCTGAAGGTGCCGGCAGGGTCCTTGAGGTACCAGAAGAAGTTCGAGCCCGCGTAGTGGCGGCCGAGGCCCCACACGTGGCGCTCGGGATGGTCCTCCAGCATGTCCATCGCTCCGCGCCCCACGGCGTCGACGTCGTCGACCTGCCACGAGGTGTGGTGAGGGAACACGATCGGCCCCGGCATGACTAGCAGGTTGTGGTGGTCGGTGGAGCAGCGGAGGAAGGCGCCCGGGCCGGCGATGTCGCTGACCTTGAAGCCGATGCCCTTGATGAAGAAGCCCTGCGACGTCTCGGAGTCGGTGGTGGTGATGACCACGTGGCCGAGCTTGCGCGGCTTCACCCGTTCGTCGGTCGAAGCGCCGTGGGCGCGGGCGTGCTCACGTACGACGCGGCCGGGCCCGTTGTATTCGGGAGCCGGCTGTTCGGGCTGCTCGACGCGCTCCTCGACGGCCACCACCACGCCTGTGCCCGCACCCGGATCAGCCGTGGTGAGGCGGTCGCCGTCGCGCTCAAAGGCGACGCCGAGTCCGGTGAGGTTCGAGGCGATGCGGTCGAGGTCGTCGGTATCGTCGGCGCCCACGGTGAGGGTTGAGATGCGACGGAAAGCCCCCGCAGCGCCCTGCTCGATGAACAGCTGCCGACCACCATCGATGGTCGACATCGAGCCGTCACCGTTGTCAGTGAGGCCGAATTCGACGTAGTAGTCGATGAGCTCCTGCACGTTCGGCACCTGAAATGTGAACGAGCTCAGCCGGTGTAGTGCCATGGCGCAACTCCTTCAGGAAGCGGGGACGAGGGTGATGGACAGGTCGCCGATGCCCTCGACCGAGCTCACGAGGGTGCCCGGCACGAGGAAGCGCTTGGGGGTGCGTCCCATGCCGACTCCCTTGGGAGTTCCGGTGAAGATGAGGTCGCCGGGGTAGAGGGTGAGCGAGCCGGAGAGCCGGTGGATCAGCTCGGCGACCGAGAAGATGAGGTCGCCGGTGCGTCCGTCCTGCAGCACCTCACCATCGAGCGCGCACGAGATTGCGAGATCGTCTCGGTCTGCGAACTCGTCGGGGGTGACCACAACGGGACCCACAGGGCTGAAGCCCGGGTACGACTTGCCGATCGAGAACTGCGGCGCCGGGCCGCGGGTCTGAACGTCGCGCCACGAGAGGTCCTGGCCGATGGTGAGTCCGGCCACGTGGTCCCAGGCGTCGGCTAGTGCGACATTGCTGGCGCTCGTGCCGATGACCACGACCATTTCGACCTCCCAGTCGATGCCGTCGCTGGGAAGCGTGACGGTGGAGTCTGGTCCGGTGAGCGACGACTGGAACTTGGCGAACACGACGGGGTGCTCGGGAATGGCGAGGTTGCTCTCGATCGCGTGCTCGCGGTAGTTGAGTCCGATCGCAATCAGTTGGCGCGGAGAGGGAACGGGATTTTCAAGGGCGCCTGTGATCACGTGGGCAGACGCCGTTGAGTCGTCGACGGTCGCGGCCCAGGCGCGGAACTCATCCCATCGCCCGTACACCGCCATGGGGTCTGCCGAGAAAACTCCTCCGCTGGCATTCGCGACGTCGATCCAACGGTCGCCGGCCCCCAGTGCCAGTCGTCCTGCCACGTTCGCGATGCGCATCTGAGTTCTCTCCCTGGATTGTGGTGCTCGGGTTGTTCTCTGGTGGTGCTCGTGTGGTGTGCGTCACTCAATCAGCACAGAATCGGCACGTCAAGTAAAAGTCGATTATTTGTTATGTATCGATTTGGACACGGCGGATCGTTAGTATCGGCACGTGACCCACCGACAGATCCTCCTCACCAGCCGCCCGGTCGGAATTCCTCAGCCTGAGCACTTCACCCTCGTGGAGTCGCCCCTGCCCGTGATCGGCGCGGGAGAGGTGCTGGTGCGCAACGACTTCCTCTCGGTCGATCCCGCCATGCGGGGCTGGGTCAACGCGGCGGCGAACTACTCAGAGCCGGTGCCCCTCGGTGGCGTGATGCGTTCCTTTGCCGT